>USJP01000312.1 GCA_900555105.1 uncultured Coriobacteriaceae bacterium
CCGGTCGTCATGATGAAAGCGGCCTCGGGGTTGGCAGCAAGGGCGGCCTTGTAGCCTTCCTTGTTGATCATGTGGTCGTTCTCTTCCATCTTGCCGGCAACAGCCTGGTTCTCGCCGATCTGGTCGACCAGGGCTGCATCGTAGAACTCGGGGTTGGCAACCTTGGAGTTCTGCGGCTCACGCCAGTGCGGGAACTTGTCCTCGTCGTCGATGTAGGACTCCATAATCGTGGACCAGATTTCCACCTTGGCGGTGGGGGTCATGAAGCCGGCCTTCTCATCGACGGCGGGGTACAGGTTGTAGCCACCCTCCTGACGACGGTAGCCCATCTCCCAGCGACGGTAGGTGCCCCAACGCTCGGGGTGGTACTTACGGCAGTCGAACCAGCCCTCTTCCTGGAACTTGGCAGCGTACTCCTCGAAGGTGGGACCGTCGGGGAACTCAGGCGTCTTCCAAGCGTCGCAGGCAGCCTTCAGAACGCGGGCCTCCTGCTCCTCGTAGGACACGTTGCCGCCGCACTGGACGAAGTCCTCAACGTTGAGGTTGAGCCACTCGTCGTAGGCCGGGTCGGTGTTGTTGAACGGCACGCCCATGGCCTTGTAGAGAAGCACGACGAACACGGGGTCGAAGATGCACTCGCCCTCGGGCTGCTTGGCGCGCTGGCCGGCGCCGAAGACGCCGCCTGCACCCTGCGAGACGCGCGTGGTGTTGACCTCGAGCCAGTGCAGGCAGGGGAACACGACGTCGGCGCAGCCGTTGTTGGGGCAGCTCCACAGGTTGATGTCAACCCAGAAGTCGAGCTTGGTGAGAGCCTCCCAGGCCTCGGTCAGGTTGGACTCGTTCATGAAGTCGCCCGACATGCACACGCCGGCGTGGATCTGGTAGGGCGTGTCGATCTCGTTGATGGAGTCCCAGATGGTGGCGGAGTCGGCCCAACGGTTCCAGTAACGCAGCAGCGGGAAACGCTCGGCGCTGATCTGCTTGGCGTTGCGCTCCCAGCTCGTCTTGGGGTTCGGCCAAGCGGTGGAAGAACGGTATGCGCCACCCTTGCGCTCGGCGATCCAGCGGGCCTCCTCGTCGGTGGGAACCTTGTTGTCGTAACGCTCAGCCAGGGGCGAGTCGTTGTCGATCAGGTACTGGACGAAGTCCTGGATCTCGGGAATCTGGTCCTCGATGGACTTGTCACGGCCCTCCCACGTGATGGCGTCCTCGCCGTAATCGGTGGAGAGCATCGTGGCGCGGCCGGGGCAGCCGTCGACCTCAGCCTTGGAGGAACCACGGTTGCCGGCAGGCTCGTCGGAGTTGCCCGTGATACAGGCGATGAGCTGCAGAGCGCGAGTGTTCTGGACGGCGTGGCCGGTCTGGTCGGGAGCGAGCTGGTAGTGGATGCCGCCGTTGCCCATGGCCGGGTCGATACGGGTCGTGTAGGTCTTCACGGCCTGCTCGATGAGCTCGGCCGGGACCTCGGTGACCTCCTCGGCGTACTCAAGGGTGTAGGGCTCGAGGTTCTCGGCGAAAGCGTCCCACACGGTGCGGGCGACATGCTTGCTGCCGTCCTTCCACGTGACCTCGACCTCGCCCGGGAAGAGCGAAGGAAGCTTGGGCAGGCCCTCGGGGTTGCACTCCTCGGAGCCGGCCGGGAAGCGGTCGGGCTCGGTGGCGGGGTCAGCGAAGGTCGAGATGTCGGGCAGCCATGCGTCAGCAGCCAGCGGCTTGTAGGGGTGCTCGACCCACATACCGGTGGTGGGGATGCGATGCTCCTCGCCCTCCCACTGGCAGGCCTCGGAGTCCCAGTAGGTGAGGCGCTCGTTGGCCTCGTCCCAAACCATGAAGCGCTTGGGGGAGCCGTCCTCCTTGAGGTCGGCCTCGGTGAGCAGGCGGGTCCTCATGTGGATGCCGCCGTTCATCTCCATGAACCAAACGCCGTCGCCGGGCTCGCCCTCCTTCTCCTTGTCCTCGCACCAGAGGAACGGAGCGTTGGTCCAACGGCGCACGAAAGCGTCATCGTAGGCCTCGTTGTCGACGATCCACTTCAGCCAGGACAGCGACAGGCACAGGTCGGTGCCGACACGCAGGGGCAGCCAGATGGAGCTCTCCTTGCCCAGCGGAGTCAGGCGCGGGTCGACCAGGATGTGGCAAGCGGCATGCTGGGCAACATCGGTGACGGTACGGTTGTTGGAGTCGTAGTTGGAGTACTCGGCTGCGGTGCCCCACTGCACGTAGACCTTGGGCTCAGCCTCGACCTCCATCCACGGGGAGCCGATCTCGTCGGTCAGGATGCCGCCGAAGTGACGCGGGCCCTTGCAGATCTCGTAGGCAAGGTGAGCGTTGGGCGTGCCGAAGACCTGCTTGAGGGTTCCGTAGGGAGCCTGGGTCCAAACACGGGACGTACCGCCCATGGCGAAGACCGACTCGCCGCCGTACTTGTTGACGATCTCGGTGAGCTTCTCACCAACGAGGTCGAAGCCCTCCTTGAGGGAGATGCGGACCCAACCCGGATCGTCCTCGCCCTTGGGGTTGGTGCGCTTCATGGGGTAACGCAGGCGATCGGGGTGGTAGGCAGCCTGCATCGAAGCCTGGGACTTCGAGCAGCAGTGGCCGCGGCCGTGAGGCGTGGACTCGTCGCCCTCGACCTTGACAACCTTGCCGTCCTCAACGGTGACCCAAACGCCGCACTCGACCTTACCGCAGGCGCGGCAGGTGGAACGGATGCGCTTGACCTCGCCAGCGGTCTCGTCAGCACCCTCCGCAAGCGCCTTCATGGGCTCGGGGGCGCCCCCGGCCATG
>USJP01000313.1 GCA_900555105.1 uncultured Coriobacteriaceae bacterium
GCGCCGCAAGCGCCGTCCCAACGACGACACTGCACGCCCGCAGGCACACGAGCACGCCGACAGACCCAGGCCGCACAATGACGAAGCGCCCTTGGGCAAGCGCCAAAGCCGCCCTCAGGGCAACGCGCCCCAGTCTTCAGACAGGCACGGCTCTGGTTCCCGCAACAACGAGGCGCCCTTGGGCAAGCGCGGCCCCAAGTCTGCCGGCGCCTCCAAGCCCGCAAAGCAGCCCAAGCAGCCCGCCTCTCCCGCGCTGCCCGACCGCAGCAAGTTTCTGCCCACGTCCCCGCAGGACCTCAAGGACCGCGGCATCGAGCAGCTTGACTTCGTGTATGTGTCGGGCGACGCCTACGTGGACCACTCCTCCTTTGGCACCGCCATCATCTCGAGGGTGCTCGTGGCCTTCGGCTACACGGTGGGCATCATCGCCCAGCCCGACTGGCGCGACCCTGAGAGCATCGCAATCCTCGGCGAGCCGCGCCTTGGCTTCCTGGTGTCTTCGGGCAACATGGACTCGATGGTGAACCACTACACCTCCAACAAGAAGCGCCGCTCCACCGACGCCTACTCGCCCGGCGGCGAGGCGGGTCTGCGCCCCAACCGCGCCGTAAGCGTCTACGGCAATCTCATCCGCAAGCGCTTCAAGCATGTTCCCATCATCATCGGCGGCATCGAGGCAAGCCTGCGCCGCCTTGCCCACTACGACTACTGGAGCGACTCGCTCAAGCGCTCCATCCTGCTCGACTCCAACGCTGACCTGCTCATTTACGGTATGGGCGAGCACGCCATACACGAGGTGGCCGACTCATTGGCCGCTGGCATCGCCGTGCAGGACATCACCTACGTCGCCGGCACCGTGTACCGCGCCCGCGACCTCGAGGCCACCGTGGACCCGGTGATGCTGCCCTCCTACCAGGAGATGCTCGACGACAAGACCGCCTACGCCAAGAGCTTCTACACCCAGTACTGCAACATGGACTCCCACTACGCAAAGACCCTCGTGGAACAGTACGAGGAACACCTCTTCGTGGTGCAGAACCCCCCGGCCGAGCCCCTCAGCGCCGATGAGCTCGACTTTGTGTACGAGCTGCCCTACGCCGGCACCTACCACCCCGACTACGAGGCCGCAGGCGGCGTACCCGCCATCAAGGAGATCAAGTTCTCGCTCACCTCAAACCGCGGCTGCTTCGGCGGCTGCAGTTTCTGCGCCCTGGCCTTCCACCAGGGGCGACGTCTGCAGGTGCGCAGCCACGAGTCACTCGTGCGCGAGGCCAAGGCGCTCACCGCCCTGCCCGACTTCAAGGGCTACATCCACGACGTGGGCGGCCCCACGGCAAACTTCCAGGCACCGGCATGCACCCAGCAGCTCAAGCGTGGCGTGTGCCCCACCAAGCAGTGCCTCTTCCCCAAGCCTTGCCGCAACCTCAAGCCCGACCACACGGCCTACATCAAGCTGTTGCGCGAGCTGCGCGAGCTGCCGGGCGTGAAGAAGGTCTTCGTGCGCTCGGGCATACGTTTCGACTACATCATGGCCGACCCGCACGGGGAGGACTTCATCCGCGAGCTTTCCGCACACCATGTGTCAGGCCAGCTGCGCGTGGCGCCCGAGCATGTCTCCGACAACGTGCTTGCCCTTATGGGAAAACCTGGTCAAGACGTGTACCAGGCGTTTTGCGATGAGTTCAAGCGCATCAACAAGCAGCTGGGCTTGGAGCAATACGTGGTGCCCTACCTCATCTCGTCGCACCCCGGCTCCACCATGGACGACGCCATCGCCCTGGCCGAGGCCGTGCGCGACATGGGCTACATGCCCGAGCAGGTGAGCGACTTCTACCCCACGCCCTCCACCCTGTCCACCGTCATGTACTACACGGGCCTCGACCCGCGCACCATGCAGCCCATTTACGTGCCGCGCGACCCCCAGGAAAAGGCCATGCAGCGCGCGCTCATCCAGTACCGCGACCCCAAGAACTACGACCTGGTGCACAAAGCGCTCGTAAAGGCCGGCCGTCAGGACCTCATCGGCTACGACAAGCACTGCCTCATCAGGCCCACGCGCCCCAAACAGGCAGGTAACGACGGCGGTACAGCTGGCAAGGGCAAGCGTCGCTAGGCATTCCTCCAATCATTGCGTTTTCGCCATAATTGCCCCAACGCCGCCCCGTGCGGGGTGGCGGGGGTCTCTTCGGGCTAAAGTAGGTTCACTCACCCAACGCGCCCACGAGGCGCGTACACCGAAAAGCACAGGAGAGACCATGAAGCGCTTCCTTGCCAAGGCGGGCCTTACCGCCGCCCTTACCCTCAGCGTCATCGCAGCCGGTGCCCTCACGGGCTGCGGTTCGCAGAATGCCAGCACGCAAAGCACCGAAGAGGAGACCACCGCCACGGTCGCCACCTCGTCGGGCCAGGCAGTGAGCTCGTCGAACAGTGGCCACACCAGTTCGGACCAGGCCTCCAGCGTCCCCACGCCGACGTTCGACTTCAGCCGCGACCTCGACGACAACGGCCAACTGCGCGTCTTCTACCGCATGAGCGTTTTCGGCGGCGTTATGGTGAACCAATACCTCTAGCCCCGAAGATAATATAAGCGCCCAGGGCGAATGTCTTCGGACGGCGTGCACGAAAAAGCCCCGCCGCGAACATAGACGGGTGTCCGTAAAACAGTTAATCCTCCGTATGGCTTAGACCATGCGGAGGATTTGTTTATGTCTAATCTTCAAACTTGCTGGCGGCGAACAGCATTTCATGCTGTTTGCGGACGGCAAGTCCA
>USJP01000314.1 GCA_900555105.1 uncultured Coriobacteriaceae bacterium
CTCCACGCCCATGCGCGCGAGCACGTCGATCTCGGCGTCATAGGCCTTGCGGTCGAGCCGGAACGACGGGATGAGCGTTGCCGGTGCGCCGCCGAGCACCGTGTCCTTTTCCAGCACGGTCACGGGGTAGCCCTGCTGCCGGAGGAAATAGGCGCAGCTCAGTCCGGCGGGGCCGGCGCCGATGACGGCAATCTTGCGGCCGGTGTCAACGCCGGGTGCAGGTACGGCGACCTTGTCGGCCGCGAGCTGGTCGACGGCGAACTTTTTGATGCCGCGGATGTTGACGGGGGCGTCGATGAGCGTGCGGCGGCACCGCGTCTCGCAGGGATGCTCGCACACCAGCGCGCAGGCGGTGGGGAAGGGGTTGTCCTTGCGGATGTGCGCGATGGCGCCGGCGTAGTCGCCCTGCGCGGTGAGCGCGATGTAGCCCGGTACGTCGACGTGCGCGGGGCACATTGTCTCGCAGGGCACGGTCTGGCGCACGGCGTCGCCGCAGTGGCCCTGCTCGATGTGGCTTGCGTATTCGTCGGCAAAGTCATCCATGCCGGCAAGCACCTGACGGGCCGTCTCGTAGCCTATGGCGCAGTCCGACGCGTCGCGGATGACCTCGGCCAGGGCTCGTGCGTCGGACAGAGTTTGGGCGTCCGCCTCGCAGTTTGCGATCTTGCCAAGCATGCGGGCAAGTTGGGGCAGGCCGTCGCGGCATGGCACGCACTTGCCGCATGTCTGCGACGCGCCCACCTGGGCGAGCGTCACCTGGAGCGCCACGGGGCACATGCCTGCCGGTGTCGCGGCGAGGCGGCGTGTGAACTCGTCCATCACTGCGGCGTTCTTGGTGTCCGCAGAGGTCTTGGGTACCACTGAAAGTTTGCTCACTGCTGCTCTCCCTCGATACGTAATTGGCACAGCGTACCAGTTCGTCAAGGGTAAGTTGCAATGACTTCGTGAAGGGCCGCCCGACGGTTGTCTGAGCGGCCCTTTTGGGATGTTATTTCACTTTAACTGCAGAGAATACCTCGGCGTCAGTGACCTCGGCGATGGTCTGGCGGGGGTGCAGGAACTCGAGCTCCATGAGGAAGGCGAGGCCGCCGACATGCGCGCCCAGGCGCTCGACGAGCTTGACCTGTGCAACGGCGGTGCCTCCTGTGGCCATGAGGTCGTCAACGATGAGCACGACGTCGTCCTTGTCCAGGGCGTCCTCGTGCAGCTCGAGCGTGGCGGTGCCGTACTCGAGGGCGTAGTCCTCGCTGATGGTGGCGCGGGGGAGCTTGCCGGGCTTGCGGGCCGGTACGAAGCCTGCCT
This sequence comes from uncultured Coriobacteriaceae bacterium, assembly GCA_900555105.1. GTDB lineage: Bacteria > Actinomycetota > Coriobacteriia > Coriobacteriales > UMGS124 > UMGS124. The sequence continues at coordinate 1,303 of USJP01000314.1, forward strand.
TCAAGCGGTAGGCCACAGGCGCGCCCAGCATAAAGCCGCGCGCCTCGGCGCCGACGACCTTCGTGATGCCCTTGCCCTCAAAAGCCTCGGCAATCTCGTCGACAAGTGCGCCGAAGGCCTCGGCGTCCTTGAACAGCGTGGTGACATCCTTGAAGATGACGCCGGGGGTGGGGTAGTCAGGGATGGAGACGATCTTGCTCTCAAAGTCGTAGGCCATGGTGGTCCTCCCATACGCGCCGGCCCGCCGGCTCAGCGTGGTTTGCACAAACGCTCCCATTCTAAACCATTCTGGCTGCTAGATTCTCGTGCCTTGAAAAATGGGGAGCAAGCTTTGGGGGAGGAGCGAACCAGGCATGACGACGCCGGGGGCGCGGCGCTGAGCTGCGCGGTCCATGGCAATGAGACGCCCAAGGGCAAGAGCCGCCGCTCAGCTCAGTATTTCATCGAGCATTTGGACTGCGTGTTCTAGCTGGGAGATCCATGCGGGTCCAGCCTGGCGTCCTCGCCCTCTTTGGGCAGGTCGGTTTCCAGAAGAAGCCGCTCGGGGGGAATCTGCCGTACGTAGGCGCGGCCGCGCTTGGTGGCGAGCATGTTGGGGTTCACCGAGAAGTGACATCCCAGCTCGCGGGCGCGGACGAGCTCCTGGGAGGAGCCCGAAAACCAGTGCAGGATGCAGGCGTTGCCGTGCGTGGCGTTGTGGCGTTCGAGCACGTCGAGCACAACGGTGGCCGAGCGCACGGCATGGATGGAAATCACCTTGCCGTCCTGGGTACAGCATGCGTCGACGATACGCTCGAAGGCATCAAGCTGCGTCTCAAACGTGCCCTCGCGCCGGGGCGCGAAGTCGAGGCCTACTTCGCCTACGAACTGCGAGGTGCGTGCAAGCTCGCAGGCTAGCTCAACCTGCTCGGCCCCGCAGCGCCCGTCTGCCACCCACCAGGGGTGTAGCCCCACGCCCACACGCGCGTTGGGGAAGCTTGCAAGTGCCTTGCTCGCCGCAAGATAGCCCTCGGGCGTCACCGTGTTGGAGAACGCCGCCACGCTATGCACCTGGGCGAGCTGGGCCAAGGCGGCCATGTCGGACGAAAAGTCCAGGTGGCAGTGCATATCGGCCAGTGCGAAGCTGTCGCCGAATATTTCGCGGGCAAGCGTTTGGGGGAGGGGGGGAGTCTCGGCGGCATTGTGTTCTGTGCGCCGGTTGGGCTGAGGCTGTCCCTCGGACTTTTCCCGCCCCAACGTTGCGGCGCTGCCTTGATGAGAACTCAACCCCAGGGGCCGGCCGAGCCGAGGGACGTTCACGGCGCCTCCATGCTCCAATGTGGCCGTTTCCTGTTGATGCCCGCCTGTCTCTTTCATCTCCCTACGCACCTGTGCTCTCGATGGTGCCGCCGCCCACGACTTGGTCGCCCACATAGGCAACGGCCGCCTGGCCGGGCGTCATGGCACGCTGGGGCTCGTCGA
>USJP01000315.1 GCA_900555105.1 uncultured Coriobacteriaceae bacterium
GTTGGGCTCGAGGGCGTCGAGCAGGGCGTCGGCCGCACGCACGTCGATGGAGTCGCTCAGCGCGCAAGGGTCGGGGGCGCCTGCCAGTACGAGCTCTCGGCTGCGGGCGAGTGTGTCGGCGTTGAAGGGAGAGAAGCCGCACAGGGCCTCGTACATCACCGCGGCAAAGGCAAACACGTCGGTGCGCACATCCACCTCGCCGCCTTCTGCCTGCTCGGGGGGCATGTATCCGACTGTGCCGCCGCGTGCCCCGGAGTAGCCGGTCATGCTTGACAGCGTGGCCATGCCGAAGTCGGCGAGCTTCACGCGGCCCGACATGTCCACCATGATGTTATCGGGCTTGATGTCGAGGTGCAGCACGCCGTTGTCGTGGGCGAACTCGAGTGCGTCGCACACGCCCTCCACTACGGCGGCTGCCTCGTCGGCGGTGAGCAGGCCGTCTTCGGTGGCGTCGAGCAGTTCGGCAAGGCTTGCGCCCTCAACATATTCCATGATGATGTAGGCGTGCTCGTCGTCGTTGTCGAACTCGATCATCTGGACGATGTTGGGGTGGGGCAGCATGCTGGCGGTACGCGTCTCGTCAAGCGCCGCCCGCAGCAGGGCACTGCGCCGCGCGTCGCTGAGATAGTCTGGCACGCCTTCGACGAGGGAGCCTTGCGGCGCCTGAGGCTTGAGGCGAATCGACTTGATGGCCACGCGGCGCATGAGGCGAGGGTCCCAACATACATAGACGGTGCCGAAACCGCCCTCGCCACGCGTTTCGAGCACGCGGTAGCGGCCCAGCAGGAGCTGCTCGGCCAGGGCCTGTGCATCGGTGGTGGGCAAGGGCATCCTCCTTGGGTGGTGTGAGCGGTTGGGGGCGCGACGCCATATGGTCCGCGCGATAACCATCTATTGTACCCGCTGGGCGTGTACTCCCGGTGACGTGGCCCCTGCTCCTCCCCTTGGTGCCGCGTCTTGGGTAGGATTGCGGTGTCGAACATTTACATTCAGAGGCACGAGGGGATCCCGCCCATGGTGTACCGCATACTCAAGATCATCAACCGCATTCTCTTCGGTCTCATGACCCTGGCTTTCCTGGTGTGCCTGGCCTACACGCTCACTGCGCCCGTGGTGCAGGCGAGCATGCAACAGGCCCAGCAGTCGGCCGAGCAGATTGCCGCAACGGCCACCGACGCCGTCCAGGCCGAGCTCACGCGGCAGACCGACGACGCGCTCAGTGGGGTGCGCGCGTCTCTCGATGGGGCGGCGCAGGCGCTTGCGGGTATCTGGGCGACCTTTACCGCACCTGACGGTACCGTGCAGGGGTCGGCTTTCTCGCTGCCGGGCTCCAATGACCAGCCGACGTACTCGGGCCTGGCGTCGTAGGGGCGGATTGGCCTGCGGCGGGTTGGGCCCGGCACGCAGGGCTTCTATGTGTATTTGTGTGCAAGATATGAAGTGCTAGATTGTGCTTGATTGGATAGGCTGTCATCCTCTATAGTTCTTCTTCGCGCGGGCGTGGCGGAATTGGCAGACGCGTATGGTTCAGGTCCATATGGCCGCAAGGCCGTGGGGGTTCAAGTCCCTTCGCCCGCACCACTTGAGATTGAAGCCTCGACCGAAAGGTCGGGGCTTTTTTCTTTTCTTTCCAACCTCTCTTGTAAGGTTGGAGCACGCACATGCTATGATGTGCGCCCATGGAGGGATGGCAGAGTTGGTTTATTGCAGCGGTCTTGAAAACCGCCGAGCGGTAACCCCGTTCCGAGGGTTCGAATCCCTCTCCCTCCGCCAGATTGTTTGAACGAAACGGCCCCGCGCGGGTCGTTTTTTGTATCCGGGGACGTTTTCGAGAAGCTTGAGAGGATCGCCATGAAGCAGTGCCGCCCCTTTCCCCAGGCAGTGATCACCAAGAAGGGTGCCAGGTTCCTGGCCGAGGGCAACGTGTGGGTCTTCGACGCCGAGGTCCTGCGCGTCGACCCCGCGCCTCTTGACGGCCGCGAGGTTTGCAACGGCGACGTGGTGGACGTGGTGGACGAGAAGGGCACCTACCTGGGCACGGGTCCCATCTCGCTTGAGTCGAAGATTCGCGTGCGTATCGTGTCGCGCAACGCAAACGATCGCTTCGACGTGGAGTTTTGGCAGCGCAAGGTGCGCTGGGCCTGGGAGTACCGCAAGACCTGTATGGGCGCCTCGGCGCTTCCCGGCTGCGAGCCCGACACCAACTGCTGCCGACTCATCTTCTCCGAGGCCGACGGTTTCCCGGGCCTTGTGGTCGACCGCTACGAGGACATCCTTGTGGCTGAGGTGCTCACGGTGGGCATGGAACGCCTGAAGGCCATCATCCTGCCGGCGCTGGTGGGCGTGCTGCGCGAGGACGGCGAGCGCATCGTGGGCGTCTACGAGCGCAACGACTCCAAGGTGCGCGAGAAGGAGGGTCTGCCTCTCTGCAAGGGCTGGTTTGCCCTTGAGGGGGAGGTCGCGCCGCAGACCACCCGCCGCATCGTGTGCGAGAACGGCATCAAGTACGACATCGACTTCGAGAACAGCCAGAAGACGGGCTTCTTCCTCGACCAGAAGTTCAACCGTCGCGCGGTGGCGCGCCTGGCAAAGGGTCGCCGCGTGCTCGACTGCTTCACGCATGTGGGCACCTTTGCCCTCAACGCCGCGGCCGCCGGTGCCGAGTTCGTGCACGGCGTGGACGTGAGCGCCACGGCGGTCGATTTGTGCCGCGGCAACGCTCACCTGAACGGTCTCGACGCGACGACGCGCTTCACCTGC
>USJP01000316.1 GCA_900555105.1 uncultured Coriobacteriaceae bacterium
TCTCATGTGCCGTTGTGTATCGCGCCGATGCCCGAATTTTATGGAGCGGGCGTGCCTGCAGCGGGTATGCTGCATCTGAGACTCTGGTGCGACCGTGCATGTGCGGCTGGACATGGCAATGAGACAGGGGGACCGATATGACGTGTGATGTTGCGTCTATCCAGGCTGACAACTACGTTTGCGAGCCAGGCGAGGTGGAAAGGCGAGAGATCTCCCTTTCCTCTAGCGATGGCACGTCTGCACTGGTTGGTTATATGTGGCAGGCCCCGGGCCCTGCCAAGCCCCGCGCGATTGTCCAGCTTGTGCATGGCATGGCGGAGCACATCCTGCGCTACGAGCCGTTTGCTCGCTATCTGGCCACCTACGGCTTTCTGGTGGTGGGCCACGATCACATCGGTCATGGCGAGAGCGTCTCCGACCCTTCGAGCTGGGGCGTCATGAAGCCAAAGGTCGGTGCCGACCACCTTGTGGGCGACGTGCATCGCGTGCGCAATTACGTACAGGTACGCAACCCGTACATCCCGTACTTCGTTTTCGGCCACTCCATGGGGTCGTTTGTCGTGCGCAATTACCTGTGCGCGTACGGTAAGGGTCTGAGCGGCGCCGTCGTGTGCGCAACGGGCTGGCAGTCGCCTGTCGCGCTCGCCTTTGGCAAGCTCGTGTGCAACATCGTGGGCGGCGTGCGCGGATGGGACCATCGTTCGAAATTTGTCAACTTCCTTGCCGACGGTGCCTATGGTCGCGCTTTTGGTCCCGAGGAGGGCGGCAAGCTTGGCTGGCTTACGCGCGACCCCGAGCAGCGCGAGCTGTTCGACAAAGATCCTGCCTGCGGCTTTGTGTTCTCTGTGTCCGCCTACCACGAGCTTTTTTCCCTTGTGGGAAGCAGTCAGAAGCGAAGCCGCGTTGCCTACATGCGCCCCGAGGTTCCGGTGCTGCTCATCGCTGGCTCGCAGGACCCGGTTGGCAACAACGGTGAGGCCATCCCCAAGGTCGCGCGCCTCATGCGCGCCTGCGGCGTGCGTGACGTGCAGGAGAAGATTTACCCCGACGCTCGCCACGAGCTTCTCAACGAGACGAACCGCGACGAGGTCTTCTCCGACGTGCTCTGCTGGCTTGAGGGTTGTCTGGCGGCGACGCCCGCGGAGTAGCCTTGCGCGGTTCCCTGGCCGAGGTCATGGGCACCTCGTGAACGTCGATTCGCTGGTATGCGGACGGGGAATAAATCCGCATAATGCCGCTGCATGGCCGAGAAACGTCTGCGCCCCGGGTGCGTTGCGTGCGTACCTGGGGCGTTTTCGTGAAAAGCAAATTGACCGAAAGGGAACGCGTATGACACGTGGCACTGACATCCTTATCGACGTGAGCGCCAAGCGTGCCGAGAAGCACGTCCGCCTCATGAGCCGACTTACGGGCACCGTATCGGCGCTTGTGATGATTGCGGCCGCAATTGTGGCCCTCATCCTTACCAACGTGGGTTTCCACGAGCCACTTCACCATGCCATGGAGACGCCTCTTGGCTTCTATGTGGGGGAGACTTTTGTGGGACTCACCTTTGAGCAAGTTGTAAACGACCTGTTCATGGCGTTCTTCTTCTTGCTTGTGGGCTGCGAGCTCAAGTACGAGATGACGGTGGGCGCCCTTGCCAAGCCCAAGCAGGCGATTCTGCCCATGGTGGCGGCGCTGGGCGGTGTGTGCGGCCCCGCCCTCATTTATCTGGCCATCAACATGGGCGGTGACGCCGTGCAGGGTTGGGCCATCCCCACTGCCACCGACATCGCGTTTGCCCTGGCGGTCATGAGCCTGTTCGGCGAGCGCATTCCCGTAGGTGTGAAGGTCTTCTTCTCCACGCTTGCCATTGCCGACGACATGGTGGCAATCGTGGTCATCGCCCTGTTCTACAGCACCGACATTGCTGCGCTTTGGCTGGTCCTCGCTGCGCTCGCCGTGGTGGTACTGATTGTGCTCAACCGTCTGCACGTATTCAAGCTCACGCCGTACCTGCTGCTCGGCGCGTTTTTGTGGGTGTGCTTCTTTAACGCCGGCATCCATGCGACGCTGGCTGGCGTGGTGCTCGCCTTTACCCTGCCTGTGAAGTCCAACGTGAACCTCAAGGCTTATGCGCACTGGATTGCTGGCAAGTCCGCTGAGTTTGACCGTACCTACGACTCTGACCTGCGCATTCTTGGCCAGCACGAGGTTACCGAACTCACGCATGAGGTCGAGCGTGTGTCCCACATCGTGACCCCGCCGCTGCAGCGCCTAGAGCACGCCATCACGTTCCCGGTGAACTACCTTATCCTGCCGCTCTTTGCCTTTGTGAACGCGCAGGTTTTTGTGGCCGACGCCGACATGCTTACCGTGCTCACTTCGCCGGTGACGCTCGGCGTGTGGGTGGGCCTTGTCCTGGGTAAGCCGATCGGCATCTTGCTTACGACCTTTGTCATGGTCAAGTTCTGCGGCTTCTCGCTTCCCAAGAACGCCACGTGGGGCCACATGCTCGGCATCGGCATGCTTGCCGGTATCGGCTTTACCATGGCGATTCTCGTGGGTGGCCTGGCCTTCACCGATCCCACCTACATCATGAACGCTAAGGTGGGCATCCTGCTAGGCACCTTCACTGCTGCTGTGATTGGCTTGGTCTACCTGGCTCTTTATCTCAAGCGCCACGAGGCAAAAGGCGCTGCGCCCGCGGAGGACGAGCAGGCGGAGTAAGGGGTGCTGGCGCTCGCTGAGTGTTGGCGTGGCTCACTG
>USJP01000317.1 GCA_900555105.1 uncultured Coriobacteriaceae bacterium
CGAAAGGCCTCTTCGAGCGCTATGCCGCGATGCACCCGCAGGTAGCTCTCAACATCGAGGAGATGAGCACCGACACCGTGCTCGAGGCGGTGGAGCGCGGCAACTCAGACGTCGGCATCGTCGGCTCGCACCCGGCGCTTCTGGGCTCGCTCGACTTCACGTGCGTGCGGCGCGTGGGCGTGTGGCTCTACATCCCGGCCGACCACCCCCTGGCGGGCAGGCCGTATCTCGAGCTTTCCGACCTCAACCACCTGCCGCTTGTAACGGCCGGCCAGCACAACCACGTGCACCGCTTCGTCATGCAGCGCTGTGCCGATGAAGACGTCCACCCCAACATCTGCGCCACCGTGACCGACAGCGCCCTCTTGGGCCACCTGCTCTACGAGTACAACGCGTCGTGCTTCGGCTTTCCGCCCTCGGTGTCTGAGACGCCGCGCGGCTTCGTGGCCCTGCGCCTGGCCGTGGAGGGCGGCGAGTGGTTCGGCACCTACGTCGTGCGTAAAGCCCCTGGTCCGCGTGGCAGCGGCGCCGACATGCGCCGAGCGACGAAAGCGTTCTGGTCGCTGGCACAGGCGGTGGCGGAGTAGAGGCACACGGCCAGGCAAGGCACACCCTATTCAGAAGCGGCCCTTCTCCCGCCTCATTTCGCGCAAGACAAATTTCATTCAAACGGATGAATCAGCGTTTTATAAAGGTATTTTCACTCGTACGGGTGAATCAGAACAAACATGCTACAATTTCGTTCGTTCGTGTGAATCGTAATTCCGGAGGCATGCCCATGACAACCGTCTCAGATGTGTCCGACTTCGGCACGCTCATTAGACAAGCCCGAAAAGAGCAGGGCCTCACGCAAACCGACCTGGCAGAATGGTGCGGCGTGGGAATCAATTTCGTCTCCGACGTTGAGCGCGGCAAGCCTACCGTAGAGATGGGTCGCGCACTTCGTCTCGCCCAAATGCTTGGAATTGACGTCGTGGCCCAGAGGCGAGGTGAGTGACAATGGATACCCTCGGGGTGTACCGAGTCATCGACGCAACGTCCCAACTCGTCGGACATCTGAGCATGTCGGATGGTTCGTTCGCCTACGATTCATCCGGACAGAAAGCCAAGGGGATAGCCGAAGGGATGGCCAGCGAGAGGGCGGACGCATCATACCGTCGCCCGGTCCAACGCCTGATTGACGACGGCATCGCCACCGAACAGCTGGCAGCGGAATACACCCCCTCGAACATGAAGGGCTCGGCGAAGCAAAGTTAGCGGAAGGGGTCCGAAAAGGGCCGTTTCGCAGAGAAACCGTCCGACCAGCAGTCGCTCCGGACACGCCCTTCCATCGGCCGCGACCGAAACCGGCGGCACACCAAACGGTCCCGCGACGCATGCAAGACATCGCGGGACCGTCAAAACGCATGGCAGGATGGAGCAGACCGCCCGTTGCAGCGCGCCCGCTACAGCCCCGCGAGGTGCTTGCCCACGTGGCGGCCGAACGTGACGGTGCGGCCGCACGCCATGCCGGTGGACAGGTTGGGGTACGTGTTGGCGAAGTAGCAGCCCGAGTCGTTGCCCACGACGTAGAGGCCCTCGATGGGGTTGCCGTCGGGGTCGATGGCGTTCAGGTTCGTGTCGATCTGGATGCCGTCCATCGTGCAGAGCACGTAGCTGGTGTTCTTGCAGCCGTAGAACGGCGCGGTGTCGACAGGCGTGAGGCGGTGGGCCTCCTTGCCAAAGTCGGTGTCCTCGCCTGCGGCGCACATCTCGTTGTAGTGCTCGACCTCGGCCACGAACGCGTCGACCGGCAGCCCCAGGCCCTCGGCGAGCTCCTCGAGGGTGTCGGCCTGGATGACCTGGCCCGCCTCGATAAGGCCGGGCAGCATGCCCTGCTCGATAACCTCATAGGACATGTTGGGGTCGGCGTCGTTCACGAACGGCACCAGGCGCGAGCAGCCGTGCATCTGGAACTGCTGGCAATACGTGGTCCAGTTGCTGTCGAAGATGGTGTAGTGGCAGTGGCCCTTCTGGTACTCGTCGGCATGGAGGATGCCCTCGTAGGTGCCCGACTCGTTGAAGAAGCGCTTACCGTCGGCGTTGACCTTGAGCCACGGCTGCGTACCCATCCAGAAGAGCCCGTTGTCGCCCGACTCGGCAGTGGCGCGGCCGGTCTCCTGGTCGGGGCGCAGGGCGCAGCGGTCGAACAGCATCATCGAGTGGGTCTCGTCCATCTTGGCGCCAGCCCACAGGCACGCCTTGATGCCGTCGCCGAACGCGCCGGGCTCGGACCAGTTGCCGCCGATGATGCGCAGGTTCCACGGCTGCATGGCTTCCATCATGTCGTAGTTGAGCGAGTAGCCGCCCGTGCAGACCACGACGCCCTTGGCGGCGTTGTAGCGCACGTAGTCGCCGTCGGGGTTGGTGGCGATGCAACCGGTCACGCGGCCGTCTTCCTTGACGAGTTTGACCATCTGCGTGCTGTAGTCGAACTGCGCGCCCTTCTCGACCGCGTAGTCGTACAGTCCCTTGTTGCCGTCGAGCGTGCCGCCGTTGCCATCGTCGCTGCCGGTCCAACGGGGCGAGTGACCGGTGGCGTAGTGCTTGTAGCGGTCGCCCTCATCGTCGTCGCCCGCCTCGTGCCACAGCTCGACGCCGCGCTCGGCCAGACGGTCGCCGTACCAGTCGATGGCCTCGCCCGACTCGTCGTACCACAGGGCCACGAGCGCCTGGTTGATGTGGCCGGCGGCGTACTGCGTGGCCATCG
>USJP01000318.1 GCA_900555105.1 uncultured Coriobacteriaceae bacterium
TCCATGTGACCACCACCACGGGCGTCACGGGCAAGACCGGCATCGAGATGGAGGCCCTCACCGCTGCCAGCGTTGCCTGCCTCACCATCTACGACATGTGCAAGGCCGTGGATCGCGGCATGGAGATCGTTGACGTGCGCCTGCTGCGCAAAGAGGGCGGCCGTTCGGGTCTGTGGGAGCGCGCGTAGTTCTTTCACAGGCCGTTCACACCAAATCATAGCGACTTTAGGGGATTAGACTTCCCAGGGCGGCGAAGTTGGAGTACTCTAAGCCCTGGCGTTATCCCCAAGGAGAGGACAAGGTTTTATGGCAGAGAACGTACCTGCCGACGGCAACGTAATGCGCGCCGGCGACACCAGCAAGCTTGCTCAGAATGACATGAGCAGCGTCAAGCACGTCATCGGCGTTGTGTCTGGCAAGGGCGGCGTGGGCAAGTCGCTCGTCTCCGGCCTCATCGCCGCCGACGCCGCGCGCAAGGGCCTCAAGGTCGGCATCCTCGACGCCGACATCACCGGCCCCACCATCCCCCACATGTTTGGCTTCAACCACGTGGGCATCACCGCGCAGAACAACCTCCTCGTGCCTGCTCGCACCAAGGAAGGCATCGAGGTCATGTCGATCAACCTGTTGCTGCGTAACCCCGACGACCCGGTGATTTGGCGCGGTCCCGTCATCGGCGGCTGTGTCAAGCAGTTCTGGAACGAGGTCGTCTGGGGCGACCTCGACGTGCTCGTCGTCGACATGCCTCCCGGAACGGGCGACGTGGCCCTCACCGTGTTCCAGTCCATCCCGGTCGACGGCGTCGTCATCGTCGCCTCCCCGCAGGACCTCGTGGCCACCATCGTGGGTAAGGCCGTGAACATGGCCAAGTCCATGGACGTGCCCGTGCTCGGCCTTGTCGAGAACATGAGCTACTTTGAGTGCCCCGACTGCGGCAAGAAGCACTACATCTTCGGCGACAGCCACATCGACGAGGTTGCCGAGAAGTACGGCGTTGACGTTCTGGCTCGTCTGCCCATGAACCCCGACTTCGCCGCCATGTGCGACGAGGGCAAGGTCATGGACATCCCCAACCCCGGCATCGACGCCGAGAAGCTGCTTGACAAGGCTGCTTCCGTCAAGGTTGCCTCCTCGCTCATGGGCGGTTGGACCGTCGCCGAGTAACGGCCCCGGCTTTCAGTAAGGATTGATATGAACTCTCCCCACATCATCGTCGTGGGGGCCGGCGCCTCGGGCTTGGCTTGCGCAATCGCCGCAGCCGAGTCCGGGGCGTCCGTTTCTGTCTTTGAGGCAGGCCCCCGCCCCGGACGCTCCATCATGGCTTCAGGCAACGGCCGCTGCAACTTCTGCAACGCCGACCTTGGGTGCAAGCGCTACAACAATCCCGATTTCGTCAAAGATGCCTTCGAGGCATGTGAGGATGGCCCCGTACTCGAGGTGCTCGGCTTCTTCGAGCGCTTGGGCTTGTGGCACACCTGCGACGAGGAGGGACGCTACTTTCCCCGCTCGCGCTGTGCCGCATCGGTGCTCGATGTACTGCTCAATCGCATCGACGAGCTGGGCGTGCGCCTGTGGATCGAGTCGCGCGTGAGCTTGGTTGCCCGCAGTGCCGGGCGTTGGACCGTCGAGCTTGAGGACGGTCAGACGTTTGAGGCTGACAAGGTAGTGTGGTGTGCGGGCGGTCAGTCGGCTGGTTTGCTTGCTGACCTGTGCGACCTTGAGCTCTGCCCACAGACGCGCGTCCTGTGCCCCATCGAGACCTCTCCCAAGCCCGCCCGCGACCTCGACGGCGCGCGCTTCACCTGCCGCGTCAGCGTGGAGCATGCAGGGGAGTCTGTGTTTAGCGAGATGGGCGAGGTGCTCATGCGCAAGTACGGTGTCTCGGGCATCGTCGTCTTCGATGCCTCGCGCTATGCCCATCCGGGCGACCGGCTCTCGATAGACCTTGCTCCCGAGATGGGCGAGGATGAACTGCGCCGCGACCTGCTGCGCCGCGTCGAGGCCGCCGAGGCCTCGGGCGATGTGGCATTTGCGCGCCTGCACTTGCTCGATGGCACTGTCCAGCCCAAGGTTGCCGCGCATCTGATGGAGCGCGTGTGCGGCCGTGCCGGCGATCGACCCTGCGACGTCGACAGGCTCTGTGGCCTGCTGAAGAGGTGGGAGTTCCGTGTCGAATCCCTCATGGAGGGCGACCAGGCCCAGGTCACACGCGGCGGAATCGCGACCTCTCAGGTGGATCCGCTCACGTTTGCAAACGCCGATGTGCCCGGGCTTTTCATCTGCGGTGAGGCCCTTGATGTGGACGGCATGTGCGGTGGATTGAACCTGGCGTGGGCTTGGGTCAGCGGCATGCACGCGGGAAGGGCAAGCGTGGTATCATAGGCACGACTGTCGTGATAGCAACTCGGGAGCTGCTGCGATGAGACGGTCGAGGATGATGTGCACGAGTCGCGCACCGTCTTCGGCGGTCTGGTTGTGGCAGCTCCCCGCTAATTTTACAGGAAGCGCCGATGATCGAGATACGCAACCTCAAGCTCGCCCTTTCCGGTGGCAAGGCGACGGGCGTCGCCTATGACGCCGACCTGCTCCGTTTGGCCGTGAGCCGCAAGCTGGGCATCGACGTTTCCGACATCGACGCCTGCAGCGTGGCCCGTCGTGCCGTCGATGCCCGCAAGCGAGGCGACGTCCACTATGTCGCAAGTGTGCGTGCCTCGCTGCATGAAGGTGCCGCTTGCGAAGAGCGCCTC
>USJP01000319.1 GCA_900555105.1 uncultured Coriobacteriaceae bacterium
CGCCCAGGCACTCGCCGCGCAAGGCGGCGACTTCGCATCGTCGGAGTTCGTGCGGGCCCACGTGGGCGTGGACAACGTGTGCGAGCGGGCCCTTGCCTGCTGCGGGGCCACGCGCATCCTCGACAAGCAGGCCCATCAGGGAACGACCGTGGCCGTGGGCCTTGTGCCCAAGGCGCTCAGCTTTGATATGAAGGAAGGAAGCGACCATGCCTAAGCTCTACGTGGTGGGCCTGGGACCCGGAGCGGGAGCCGACCTCACCCAGCGCGCCCGCGCGGCGCTCGAAGAAAGCCAGGTCATCGCCGGATACACGACCTACGTCGACCTTGTGCGCAATGTCTTTCCCGAAAAAGAGCTGCTCGTAAGCGGCATGCGCGGCGAGGTTCAGCGCTGTCGGGCGGCCCTGGAGCGTGCGGCGGGAGGGGCGACGGTGGCTCTCGTGTGCTCGGGCGATCCGGGCGTCTACGGCATGGCGGGCCTCGTGCTCGAGCTCGCCCAGGACATGGGCCTCATTGACGCAGTTGACATTGAGGTCATCGCCGGTGTCACCGCCGCCACGGGAGGAGCGGCGCTTTTGGGCGCGCCCCTCATGCACGACTTCTGCCTCGTGTCGCTTTCCGACCTGCTCACACCCTGGGATGCCATCGAGGCGAGGCTGCGTGCAGCAGCGCGTGCCGGCTTTGTCATCTGCCTCTACAACCCCTGCTCCCACGGCAGGCCCGACCACCTGGCACACGCGACGCAGATCCTGCTTGAGGAGCTGCCGGCGAGCTGCGTGTGCGGCATCGCACATAACGTGGGCAGACCCGGCGAAAGCGCGCGCGTGCTCACCTTGGGCGAACTCGCGGATGCCCCGGCCGACATGACGAGCGTTGTCTACGTGGGCAACGCCACAACGCGCGAAATCGCCGGCCGCATGGTGACGCCGCGCGGCTACCAGGTGAGGCAGTAGATGGCAGGCGGCTCTCAGGCATGCCGCGTCCTCGTGTTCGCCGGAACCACAGAGGGCCGCGAGCTGGCATCATGGCTGAGCACGCAAGACGGCGTGGAAACGTGCGTGTCGTGCGCGACCGACTTCGGGGCGCACCTTCTAGGGGCGCTCCCCCACACTCGCGTCTTGGCACAGCGTCTGGACGAGGTGGGCATGGAACACCTCATGGCGCAAGGCGCGTTTGATGTGGTGGTTGACTGCACGCACCCCTACGCAAGCGTTGTCACCGCGAATGCCCGCGCGGCAGCCCTGGCGCAGGGATGCGAGTACCTGCGCGTTGTGCGCGAGGGGGAGCCCGTTGGCGATTGGATTCGGGCGGAGTCGCCGGCGCATGCCGCCGAACTGCTGGCCGGCCTTCCCGGAGACATCCTGCTCACCACGGGCACGAAGGACATCGCCGCCTACTGCGCACAACCCGGCCTTCGTGAGCGCATCTGGGTGCGCTGCCTTCCCAACGAGGCATCGGTTCAGGCGGCGCGGCAGGCGGGCATCCCGCCCGAGCGCATCGTGGGCGCCATGGGACCGTTCTCCCTGGAAGACAACGTGGCGCTCATCAGACACAGCGGCGCGCGCATCCTCGTGACAAAGGCCTCGGGCACGACGGGCGGTTTTTGGGAGAAAGTGCAGGCAGCACGAGAGACGAGGTGCACGCTTGTCGTCATTGGGCGGCCGACGAAAGAAGAGGGCTTCACGCTTGAGGAGGCCAAGGCACAGCTGGCAAGGAGGTTTGGATGAGGGTCGACATCGTAGGCGCGGGACCCGCGGGTCGGGAAGGCATGACCCTTGGCGGCATGCAAGCGCTCGCAGAGGCGCAGCTCGTCATCGGGGCCGCCCGCGTCTTGCAGGAGCTCGCCCTGGAGACCGCCGCCCGCCAGGTGACCCTGGTAAGTCCCTCGGACATCGCCGAGGTGTTGGCCAGCCAAGCCCAGGCAGGCATTGAGCGCGCCGCCGTGGCAGTCTCGGGCGACGTGGGACTCTACAGCCTCGCTGCTCCCTTGCGTGCCACTCTGGCAGGCATGCCGAACATCGAGCTCCACGAGCACCCGGGCGTCTCCTCTCTGCAATGCCTGTGCGCGAGGCTCCATATGCCCTGGCAGGATGCCCATGTGCTCTCGGCTCACGGGCGGGCGTGCGATGTGGCCGGAGCCGCCCAATGCCACCGGCTCACCTTCGCGCTCACGGGCGGGGCGATTCGCGCCCACAACGTGTGCGCCGACCTCACGAGCCGCGGCATGGGCGACCTCACCGTGCACGTGGGCGAAAACCTCTGCAGCCCCCGCGAGCGCGTACTGAGCGGCACGGCCACCGAACTCGCCCGCGAGACGTTTGAAGACCTTGCCTGTATGCTCGTTGAGAATCCCTCGCCTGTCGAGCGCGCCTGGCAGGCACCGGGCCTGCGCGACACCGACCTCACGCGCGGCGACGCTCCCATGACAAAGGAAGAGGTACGCCAGGCCATCGTGTGCAAGCTGCGCCTCGTGGCCAACGCCTGCGTGTGGGACATCGGCGCAGGTACGGGCTCGGTAAGCGTGGAGTGCGGCCTGGCAGCGTGCGCCGGACGCGTGTACGCCGTGGAGGAAGTACCCGAGCGCGTCGACCTCATCGCCGAGAACGCCCGCAAGCTCGGGGCGCTCAACGTCTTCACCGTCGAGGGGAAGGCGCCCGCGGCGCTTGACGGCCTGCCCGCCCCCACGCACGCCTTCATCGGGGGCTCGGCAGGCTCGTTT
>USJP01000320.1 GCA_900555105.1 uncultured Coriobacteriaceae bacterium
CGCTAGGGAAGCGATGATTACGTCCAATCAGCTTCATCAAACGCGGTTTCTACCTGCGGTGCTACATGGTGAAACGCCGTACGGCCCACTTGGCCATCGGTTTCTTAGAACATATTGCGCTCTTTGAACTCCGCCTGGACCGTGCGCAGCATAAGGTCGACGTCGTCCAAACCAAGGTGGCGTTCCTTTTCGGACGGCTCGAGTGTGCCGCGGCGGCGAGCCCAGTTCTCAAGCGAGGCAGGCGAGGACTCGCGCGGCAGAATGCGCACCTCGGGATCGAGGCGACGGCAGATGTCGCGCGTGTCGATGGGAATGATCTTCCCCGCTTTGCGCGCCTCCGCGTACCCATCGAGGTGAAGCATGAACCAAGAATCCTCGAACGCTGCGTTGTGCGCCATGTAGGGATACGTGGTGAGGGCGGCCAAAATTGCCTTCTGCAGTTCCTTGTTCTTACGGAAGGGCTTTTTGCCCTCAACGTCAGCCCACTCGATATGATGGATGTCGCTCAGAGGAATGCCCAGCTCTTTGTACATGGCGGGCACGCCGCAATAGGCGACGTAGCCCTCGTTGCAGGTGGTGTCGGGACCCAGGCGCATGACCTGTAAGCCCACGTTGAGGATATAGCCGCGGTCGGGGTAACGGTCGGTGGTCTCGATGTCGATACCCACCACGGTGCCCGATACCGGCGCGTTGACATAGGCACTTGCCAGGTCTTTTGCACCGGAGCCGGCCTCGCGCGCCACATCCTCGTAGTTGCGGCGCTGCAAGGCGGCCACACCGCGCACCAGGTCGGACTCCGTGAGGCCTCGCGACAGACTCGTGCCACGGGTATCGCGCAGGCGCGCGGCACCAAACTCGTCGCACGTCTCACGGTTGCGGTCCGCAAGGTCGAGAATCGCCCTGAACGGCACAGGTTCAGACCCTGCTGGAGCATCCTTCCACGCCGCTAAGAGCAGCGAGATGGCCTCCTCGTTGCGCTCGCGATCGGCAGTGAGCGTCGCGTCATCGCTAAAGAACCCAGGCAGTGCCAGGGCTGTTGCGTGCTCTATCGCCTGTGCGAGATTCAACGGGAGGCTCCTTCGCGTGCTGACGTGCTGAACTACGTGGCGTTACTCGGCGTACAGGGTCGCGATGTCGCAAACCGGCGTGTTGGAAATGAGACGGCGTGCGAGGCTCTCCGCAAAACGAGAAGGCAGCTGGGCGGACATGACCTCGCGCGTGAAGCTCTCGTGACCCATGGAGTGATTCGGGTCGGTGAGGTCGACGCCAGGCATGTACATGCGGCAGGAGCTGCGCGGGCAGGAGTACTCGCCGGAAGGCTCGTCGCGCACGAAGAGCTGGAGGAGCATCTCACGCAGCGGCTCATCGGACCAGTCGAGGATATAAACGTTGGCGATGCCCAGGGCACGGCGGGCGAGCTGCTTGGCCTGCTCGGGAACCTTGCCGTCATAGCCCGTGGAAAAGAGCACGAGCGGCACCTGGCGGCCGGAGTCAACCAGGGCGGTCGCGAACTGGTCGAACGTGTCGGTGTGCAGCTTGACGGGGGCACCTACCAGGGGCGTCGTGCCCTTCTTGGCGGTAAAGCCCGGCATGTCGATGAGACCACGGACAAACGAGGGAGCCGCGATGGTATCGGGCAGCTCGGTGTCTTCCTCATCAAGCGTGCGGCACATGGACTGGATGGAGACGCGGCAGGTCTCGGAATCGATGCGCTCCAGGCAGACCGTGGTGTGCCAGCGGCGCTCCTCGCGGTTTGCGTCGGGCTCGTCGTACTCGAGGACCCAAGTCACAATAGTATCGTCGGCATCGCACACGCAAGCAGTGGCAAGGGCCGGCCAGCGGTCCTCGTCGTAGTCGCCGCCGCGATAGTCCTCGGGCATGGCGTATTCCCACATCATGGGGAACATGCCGCGGTCCTCAACGTCGTCGATCACAGGGCTGCCGTTGTACATGGACTCCTTGGACAGCACCCACTCGCACACGCTGGTAGCAGCGCTGGCAAGCGGGTCGCGTAGGGAGCCTTCGGCACGCTTGAGCTCGAAAGACGAGCGATGACGAAGACGGGCGTTGGGATTGGTGGTCATGAAAATCAACTCGCTTAAGTTCACCGCCGGGCTTCCTTCGCCCGACGCAGGATCGAGCGAAATTGTACGACGCTGAAGAAGCAAGCTGGGACCAGACACACGTCCTCGCAAAGAAAGCGGAGACCTGAGGTTGGCTGGGAGGAGGGCAGCTAGCCGATATTGAGGCCGCAAGACTCCTCGGCACCCAGGACGATGTTCATGTTCTGGATGGCAGCGCCTGAGGCACCCTTGCCGAGGTTGTCGAAACGGGCGACCAGGGTCATGCGCTCGTCGTTGCCCACCACGGCGACCTGCATGTCGTCTCGACCGGAGAAGGCAGCAGCGGACATGAAACCGCCCTCATCGGCTGCACGTTCGAAGCGGACAAGGCCGCTACCAGGAGCGTAAGCGCGCGCATAGGCGTTGGCCACGGCGGCAAGATCGCAGCCCTGAGAAAGGTCGCGCGAGGTAAGGGGCACGATGACCTCCATGCCCGCATAGTAAGGCGCAATGACAGGGCAGAAGACGGGAGCGTTCTCCAGGCCGCAGACCTTGACCATCCCGGGCTGCTGATGCAAATGTCACATAAAATATATTGAAAAATGAAAGG
>USJP01000321.1 GCA_900555105.1 uncultured Coriobacteriaceae bacterium
CCCGTTTGGTAGGGGGTGCGCCGCGTGGGCGCAGCTGCCTATGCGCCGCAATCACAAGCGCTTAATCTCGCCTGCATATGGGGCTAGGTCAGTGACATTAAGATAGCTTGTCTTCTATAGAAGACAAAATTTGGGTGAATCTGCCGACTATAGAAGACAGAATTGTGGGCGGGGGAAAGACTGCTGACGTGAAACGGAGGCGCCACTCTGAAGTGCGTTTGCCTGCCATTGGGCGGGGACTCCCGGGGTGTGGTTTGGGGTTGCGTGCTGTTTTGGCGAGATGTTTCCGCGAAATCGGGGTTCTCCAGCCGCTTGCATGGCGAAATGGGCCGTGCCAAGGGACAAGATCCGGCCCACTGAGGGGAGGCGGGCTAGGGGAGGTAGTTTGCTGTTCGCAAACTACCTGGTAGACTGGGTGTCAATCTTAAGTTCCGAAATAGCCGTGTCGCAGCTACCATTTCCTCCAGTGCGCCTGCGGCTGGAGAACCCCCAAAATGCGGAAGCATCTCCCAGATTCTCTTCCGCGCAGCGGGCCATGCCAAGCCTGCGTTCGGAAAAGGCTGTTGAGTGGTTGTGTGCGCCAGGCTTGTGCTCACAAACGAGCGCCGTGTGGTCGGATGCACCAGGTTTGTGTTCGGACGAGGCTGTCGCGTGCCTCGTGAGGTGCACCTGCGAGATTTCTCCGATAGGTCCATCTAGCTGCATCGAAAGGGCGGCGCACTCATCACCGTGCGCCGCCCTATTTTGCATGTGGGCCGTCGGTTTCTAGATCTTCCTCGCCGCCAGGTTGCCGCTACGGATGGCCAAGCCGATGTTCCAAGGACTTGCGCAATCGCCCACCGGGTAGACGTCATAGCTTGCCGCAAGTTCGTCGGCGAGTGCGGTGTTTGGCACCATGTCCTGCAGGTCGATGATGCTGTCGCAGGGGAGGAGCTTCTGGACGCCGCTTGCCATGGCAATCGACAGGCCCTCCTCGGAGACTCCCTCGATGGTGCAGGAGTTCCAAATCTTGACGCCCTGGGAGGTCAGGTGGGGGATGACGTAGGTGCGGACCCACATGGACTGTTCCTTGCCCACCTCGCTCTGGGGCGCGCCGTGCACCATCTGAACCTTCTTGCCCTGTGCCACGAGCCAGAGCGCGCAATCGACGGCCTGGGCGCCGGCGCCCAGGATGATGACTCGCTCGCCGAGGTCGGCGGTGGGAATCTGATCGAAGTCGTAGACGGGCTTCTCGTTGGGTGCGAGGGCGACTGTTCGCTGGCCACCCACGGCTACCACCACAGCGTCGGGGCCCTCTGCTGCCACGGTGGCTGCGTCGGCCTCGACACCCGTGACCACGTTTACGCCGGCGAGCTCTAGCTGACGGGTCAGGTAGGCGATGAGGTCGCCAAGGCGTTCGTGCTCGCCCTTGAAGGCGCGTGCCGTGCGCACCAGGCCACCCAGCTCGGAGTCCTTCTCGAAGAGCGTGACGGTGTGGCCGCGCTTGGCTGCGATGCGGGCTGCCTCCATACCGCCTACGCCGCCGCCCACGACGACGACCTTCTTGGGCACCTCGGCGGCCGGCAGCTCGTAGCCTTCGGGCATCGCATCGGTGTACGCGAGCTGTGTCACGGCGTTCACACGGCAGTACTCGGCGCCCTTGTCGCGGGTGTAGAGGGGGTTGCCGCCCTTGTTGTGGCAATGTAGGCAGTGGCAGCATGGGACAACCTCGTCGCGGCGGCCCTCCTGCAGCTTGATGGGCAGCTCAGGATCGACGGTGAGCTCGCGGGTCATCATGAGGTAGTCCACCTGGCCGTCGGCGATGGCGTCGCAGATGAGGTCGGGGGCAAGACGCGGGTCCATGCAGCCGGCGCAGGTGACGGGCTTGCGCACGCTCTTCTTGAACTCGGCGGCGCACTTGAGCAGCATTGCGGTGCCGGAGTACTTGCTTTCCACCATGCCGCCGAAGTGCTGCGAGAAGTCGAAGCGGGTGCCGAAGCCGGTGATGCCCTCGCTTTTGTAGCCCGAGAACATAAGGTCGGGGGCGAACTGCGACACGTGCTTCCCGGGCACGGAGAGGCGCAGGTAGAACGTGTCGGCACCGGCGGCCTCAAAGGCGAGGGCGTTCTGCACGCTGTCCTCTATGGTGATGTACTGGTCGTTGTCGCCGATGAGCGAGTCGTTGTCCTCCACGGCGTCCATGAGGATCTGCAGCGGAAAGTCCTCGCCGAGCTCGGCCTTGATGGCGCGAATGGTCTCGCAGGTGAAGCGCGTGCGGTTCTCCACGCTCTGCGCGCCGTACTCGTCTTCGCGGGTGTTGATGCGCCCGGTCAGCATGTTCTTCATGAACTGGGTGGCGGAGGAGTGCAGCTCGATGATGTCGAAGCCGGCCGCCTTGTAGCCTGCGGCAATCTGCACCATGGTGTCCTGCAGCCACTTGAGGTCCTCGACGGTGCAGGCGGCCACGTCGGCCGATCCCGCGGCGAGCTGGATGCCGGCATAGGCGCCTTGGGCATGGATGCGCTCGGTGAGCGGCGCGAGCTTCTCGCCGATGGTGGACATGTCCTCGAGTAGCCATCCGCCGGTGTGGCGGCCCTCCTCGTCGATCTTGACGGAGATGAGCTTGCTGATGGCCGTCTCCATGAAGACGAGCGCAGCACCGCCCTTGGCGAACGTCTCGTAGTAGTCG
>USJP01000322.1 GCA_900555105.1 uncultured Coriobacteriaceae bacterium
ACCGAAACACTCAAAGGCCCGATACGAAGATTGCCGTATCGGGCCTTCTCGGGTTCCCTGCGGAACTGCGCCCAGGCTAACACCCAGCCCTGGCGCTCTTTGTCTACAAGTTCGCATGGGGCGCTTCTCATAGAGGTTTTGCGCACTTGTGGGTGGGTGTGGGGTGGGGCTTGCATAAAGCTGTGGTTTTGGGTATATTGCGGGTGTACTTAATCTGCTTGCCTATGTTGAGGAAGCGGGCCATTGGCCCGCTTCCTTTTTTATGCCCCCGCTGGGGGAGGGAGGAGCGACATGGCTGCCGTAAAAGCCGATGAGCTGGTTCTTGAGGCCCTGGAGGCCCATGCTGCCGAGCGTGGCCTCGACATCGTAGACGTCGAGGTGGCAGGCCCTGCCT
The DNA here is from genome assembly GCA_900555105.1 of uncultured Coriobacteriaceae bacterium. Taxonomy (GTDB): domain Bacteria; phylum Actinomycetota; class Coriobacteriia; order Coriobacteriales; family UMGS124; genus UMGS124. The sequence goes on from USJP01000322.1 coordinate 395, forward strand.
CCCACCCCACGCTGCGCGTGCGCATTGACAACCTTGAGGGTGACACCATCGACATGGACACCGTGTGCGCCCAGACTGCATGGGTGTCCGAGGTTGTCGAGGGACTCGACCCCTTCGCGGGCGCCTATGAGCTCGAGGTTTCTTCCCCCGGTGTCGATCGTCCTCTGCGCAAGGAGGCCGATTTCACTCGCTTCGCCGGCGAAACGGTCGTGTTCGACGCCAAGACTCCCGTTGAGGGCCGCAAGTCGTGGACCGGCACCCTCAAGGGTTTCGCTGAGGGCAACGTCCTCGTTGAGGTCGACGGCCAAGAATGCGCCCTCGCGCTTGACAATATGAAGCGCTGCCACATCAAGCCTGACTTCGACGCCATCATGGCCGCCGCCAAGAAGGCCGCCAAGCAGGCCAAGGCCGCTGCAGCCCAAGCCGGCGACGTGGAGATTGAAGACGTCTCCGATGAGGACGACGCTGAGTAACCCCTCCCGCTCTCTTTAACCATTCGGTACGAACAAGCATCTTTGTTTGAAAGGAAACGCCCCATGGCCTCGGAAATGATGGAAGCCCTCATCGCGCTTGCCCAGGAGAAGCACATCGATGAGCTGTACCTGCTCGACCGTCTTGAGCAGTCGCTCGCTAAGAGCTACGCCGACCTTCTGCACCTCGACTGGGGCGCAAAGGTCACCATCGACCGCCAGACCGGCAAGGTTTGGGTCTACCGCCTCGAGCCCGTCGACGACTCCATGGATGAAGAGGGCAACTACCAGGAGTGGGAGGAGATCGACGTCACTCCCGCCGACACGAGCCGCACTGCTGCCCAGCATGCCAAGGCCGAGATCAACTCCATCGTGCGCATGGCTGCCCGTGAGGCCATCTACGAGGAGTTCTCCAAGCGCGTCGGCGAGCTCATCACCGGCACCGTGCTCCAGGTGACCAATGACTTCACCATCCTCAAGATTCGCGAGGGCGTCGAGGCCGAGCTTCCCCACTTTGACCGCCGTCGTTTCCCCGACGAGATGAACGAGCGCCCCAACGGTGAGTACTACCAGCACAACCAGCGTGTCCGCGCCGTCATCGTTGGTGTGCGCGACCCCAAGGCCGTCCAGAATGGCACCGCTTCCCGTGGCGAGCACAACCGTCCCGCCATCATCGTTTCCCGTACCCACCCCGACCTCATCCGTCGCCTCTTCGAGCTTGAGGTTCCTGAGGTTTACGACGGAATCGTCGAGGTCAAGGCTGTTTCTCGCGAGCCTGGCACCCGCTCCAAGGTCGCCGTTGCCTCCCTCGAGCAGCACCTCGACCCCGTGGGCGCCTGCGTCGGCCCCAAGGGCACCCGTGTGCGCACCGTCGTTTCCGAGCTTCGTGGCGAGCGCATTGACGTCGTTCTGTGGGACAAAGACCCGGCGAAGTACGTTGCCAACGCCCTGTCGCCCGCAAAGGTGACCCGCGTGCTGGCCGACACCGAGAACCAGTACGCCACGGTCATCGTTCCCGACGACCAGCTCTCCCTGGCCATCGGCAAGGAGGGCCAGAACGCTCGTCTCGCCGCCCGCCTTACCGGTTGGCACATCGACATCAAGAACGAGTCGCTTGCTGCCAACCTCATGGGCAACCTGCACTCCCTCATGGACAACGACGTCGATCTCTCCGACGAGGGCCGCTGCTCCTATGTCGACGAGCAGGGCAACCGTTGCCGTAACCAGGCTCGCCCCGGTACGCACTTCTGCTCGGTGCATCAGGCGTCCGCAGGCGTCGCTGACGATTTCGACTCGCTCATCTAGTCCTGTAAAGGGGGAGATTGCATGGCCGAGGCCAAGATACGCACATGTATTGCCTGTGGGCGTACCTCAAACAAGTCAGACCTGGTACGATTCGTAAGGCAAGCCGACGGCCGTGTTGCACTCGACCCCACGGGAAAGATGGCTGGGCGAGGCGCGTACGTTTGCGCGACGCCTGAGTGCCTCGACGCCGCCCGGAAGCGCAAGGGGCTTGACAGGGCGCTTCGAGTAAAGCTTGACGCCGACACGTATGCTCGTCTGAGCGATGAATTCAAAACGCTGTGCCTTGGGCACATCGAGCAGTAGGGACAGGAGACACACATGGCCAAGATTCGAGTTCATGAGCTTGCCAAGGAATACGGTATGACCGGCAAGGAGATGCTGCAGCATCTCGCCGATATGAAGATTCCCGCCAAGAGCGCCTCGGCCTCTCTGGAGGATGCTTAC
>USJP01000323.1 GCA_900555105.1 uncultured Coriobacteriaceae bacterium
GTGCCGATTTTGGTCACGGCAATGAGGGGCACTGAGGCGAGGGGTTCGCTGCGAATGTCATGCGCAGGCTCTTCAAAGGGATCGGCCACTTCAATCCCCACATCGATGCGACCCTGCCCAAGCTCCTCATGCAATGCCGAGGAGGAGCACTCTCGGGTGCAAATGCCTAAGGGCTCATCTTCGTGTAGCTCCTCGGTTACGCGGGTTATGAGTGCACGTATTGCCGAGTCTTTAATCGTTCCTGCAACGCATATCTCTCGATGAGTTTCATGCAGCCGTCGCTGGGCGCAACGATATGTGTCGATGATTCGCGTTGCTTCTTCACAGAAGATGCGGCCCTCGCGCGTGAGCTCGATTTGCTGCTTGTCACGGTCAATGAGCGTGACGCCGAACTCTTTCTCAAGGGCGAGGACGTGCTTGCTAAGAGATGATTGAGTGATGTTTAAGCGTCTGGCTGCCTGAGTGTAATTCAGATGGCCGGCCAAAACGAGAAACTCTTCAAAGCGCGCGATTGACATCCAAATCCCCCTCTGCGGGCGGCCCCGCTCCTTTACCGGGATTTTAACACCCCATGGATCCAACGACGCATATCAAAGGAGCGAAAGGCGTGCCGAATAGTTTTGAGCACCCCAGTGCTGCAGAAATCGGTTTAATTATCAATATTAAACTGGCGTGATTCTATATAAGAATAGATCGTGCGATGCTTTGGAATGGCATCGTTTCGAAAATGTCGTTCGCCTCATGCAACCCCAAACGCGTAGAACGTACACGTCGCACATCGCGATACATACCGAGGGGAAAGGGAAGGCGATATGACACAAAAGGCCATGACGCGTCGAACGTTTGCCAAGGTGGGAATTGCTGCAGCACTTGCCGCCGCCGTTGAACCGGGGGCGCTTGTAGGTCTGGGCAAGGCGAGCGCCGAGGAGCTTTCGGCCAATCCCGACGAAGTCAAGCGTATCCGCAGCAATTGCCGTGCATGCGGTAAGATGGAGTGCCCCATTTGGGTCAGCGTAAAGAACGGCCGCGTGGTGAAGATCGAGGGCGACAACAGCGCCATTTCTTCGCACGGCAACTGCTGCTCCAAAGGCCGCGACGCCATGGAGGCACTGTATCATCCCGACCGCGTGAAGTACCCCATGAAGCGCACCAACCCCAAGGGCGAGGACCCCGGCTGGGTGCGTATTTCTTGGGATGAGGCCATTGACCTTGCCGTGGAAGGCATTCACAAGGTCATTGACGACCCGAACAATATGGGCTGGCATTCCATGAAGATCCTTCATGGCACCGGCCGTACCACCACTTATGGCATCGAGAGCTTCCCGAGCGTTGTGGGCATGTCCAACGTTGGCTCCACTGCCGGCCAGATTTGCAAGGGTCCGCGCATCGCAACCGGTGCCATGATCGCCTATCCCTCGCCGCACTGGGTTGCCGTGAACGACGGTGCCAAGTGCTTCTTCCAATGGGGCACCAACCAGGAGGTTTCTAACTACGATACCGCCGGCAAGGTCGCCACGGAGATGAAGTTCAACTCCCAGGTGTCCATCTGCGTGGGTCCACGCCTGCAGAACCTCGGCAAGGAGTGCGACTACCAGCTGCACCTGCGCCCCGGCACCGACGACGCTCTTGCCCAGGCGCTTATGAACGTCATTGTCACCGAGAAGCGCTATGACGAGCTCTTCATCAAGCGCTGGACCAACGGTCCCATGCTTGTCGTGGATGACATGGAGCCCACGGGCTTTACCTGGACAAACAAGTACGAGATGCCCGGCGCCTACCCGCTTGAGATTCGCACGCGCCTTCTCAAGGAGAGCGACGTGGTGGAGGGTGGCGACCCTCAGAAGTTTGCAGTGTGGAACCTCAACAAGGGCGAGCTCACCTACTTCCATGCTCCCAGCGGCTTGTGGGACGGGGAGGACGAGGCGACGCTTCCCGATCCCGAAAAGGACTGCGAGGTTCTGCATCCGAGCTATATGAGCCCCGATGATCCCCGCTACGAGGACTGCGGTGCCCTTGAGACGCACGACCCCGGCTTCCCGGCAAAGCTTGATCTCGACCCGGCACTTGAGGGCGAGTTTGAGGTGACGCTCAAGGACGGCCGTCGTGTCAAGGTCCACCCCGTGTGGGAGAAGTTCGCCGAGCGCCTTTCTTATTGGACGCCCGAGCGCGCCGCCGAGCACTGCTGGCTTGACGCCGACCTCATTCGTGAGACGGCCCTTGCCTATTCGCAGGAGCCCGGTATGGGCGGCATCCAGTACAACCTGCCCATTGAGCACACGGGCAACTCGGCTGAGACCTGCCGTACCATTCTGTGCCTGGCGGGCATCACGAACAACATCGACACGTTCGGCGGCAACCGCGGCTCCGACCTCATGTACTTCCTGTACAACACGTATTTCCAGTACCATACGCCCTTCGTCGACAACGCTTGCACGCCCGAGGTCGCGGGCATGCGCGCTGGCGCCGTGGGCGACGACCTCACGCCTGGCGGCGGTCGCTTCCCGCTCATTCCCTGGTCCAACCAGGTGGGCAATGCGGCAATCTATCACGACCAGGCAAGTGCCACCGACATGATCATGACCGGCAAGCCTTATCCAATTCGAGGCATGAT
>USJP01000324.1 GCA_900555105.1 uncultured Coriobacteriaceae bacterium
TGGTCGACGACGGTGTGGCGGTCGGGCATATAGCTGGCCTGGGCATCGGGGCGATGCGCAAGCACGGCGTTGAAGACCGTCTTGCCCGAGACGCCCGGAATGGGCACCTCGCCAGCAGCGAACACATTGAGGACCACGAGCTCGTCGGCATTGTCGAACGCAGGGCCAAACTCGGCGGCCAGCGACTCGGTGCGCGAATAGCGGTGGGGCTGGAACGCGACACGCACGCGCTTGAAGCCAAGGCTCTTGGCTGCGGCAAGCGTGGCCGCGATCTCGGTGGGATGGTGGCCGTAGTCGTCGATGACGCGCACGCCGTCCACCTCTCCCACAAGCTCGAAGCGGCGGTGTACACCAGCAAAGCTCGAGATGGCCTGGGCGGCCTCGTCACAGGGCAGGCCAAGCACATAGGCAAGTGTCAACACGGCAGTGGCGTTGAGGCAGTTGTGCAGGCCGGGGTTGTGGTCGAGATGCAGGCTGTACTCGTGGCCGTCGGGCAGGCGCACGGAGAAGGCGTTGACACCCTCGCCCTCTTTGGGCGTGCAGACGACATCGTTGCCCTCGCCGAAGCCATAGGTGAGAACGGGGCGGCCGCAGGAGCGGGCCAGCTCGGGCACATGGGGGTTCTCGCCACACACGATGACATGGCCGTCCTCGGGGACAGAGCCCATGAACTGCACGAACGTCTTTTCGATAGCCTCAAGCGAGCCATAGTGGTCGAGGTGGTCGGCCTCGATGTTGGTGACGATGACGACGTTGGGGTCGAGGTTCAAGAACGACCCGTCGCTCTCGTCGGCCTCGGCGACGAAGTAGGGGCCCTCGCCGGAGTTGCCGTTCGTCTCGTAACCGTCGATGATGCCGCCGATGAGGAACGTCGGTTTGAGGTTCATGCGCTCGAGCATCGTGGCAGCCAGCGACGAGGTCGTGGTCTTGCCATGGGTGCCGGCGCAGGCAATCGTGATGGCGTCGCCCGACAAAAACGACAGCATCTTGGCGCGGTGCCACACCTCAATACCCAGCTCGCGGGCACGCACAAGCTCGGGGTTGGACTGGGGTATGGCCGTGGAGATGACCACGACATCGGGCTTGACCTCGTCGATGGTGCGGGCATGGTGGCCCACGAAGACCTCGATTCCCTCCTTGACCAGGGCGCGGGTGTACTTCGAGGCCTTCAGGTCGCTACCGGTGACATGGAAGCCACGCTGGTGCAGCACCAGCGCAATGCCGGACATGCCGGCGCCGCCGATACCGATGAAATGGACGCGCTCAAAGGGGCGAGCGTTGGTTTCTTGAGCCATGATGTCAGACCTTCCTTCGTACTTCCCTCATGCGGGAAGCGATATAGGCAATCCGCCCTATTCTAGCCGCGTTGCACCTGCGGGCACAACGAGCAGGACTAACGCGCGACAGCTTCTACAGCATCTGCCAAACGTGCCGTGGCGCCCGAGTAGCCAAGCGCCTCGACATGGGAGCGCATAGCCGCAAGACGCGCGGCGTCGTCAAGCAGCGCCAGGAAGTTGCCCGCAAACTCGGGGGCATCGAGCGCGTCGTCTTCCACGACAACCGCACCGTCGACATCGCTGAGCAGAAGCGCGTTCTGGGCCTGGTGGTTCTCCGTGGCATACGGATACGGAACCAGCACCGAAGGCACGCCGCGTGCGGCAATCTCGGCGATGGAAGAGGCTCCGGCGCGCGAGAACACCAGGTCGGCGGCAGCAAGGCACGAACCCATGTCGTCGATGTAGGGCATGAGGCGCCAGCGGGCGGCCTCAGCGTCGGTAAGCGCAAGGGCCTGCTTGGTTTGCTCGTAGTCGCGCTTGCCAGCCGCGTGGATGACATAGACGTCAGTGCGCCCAAGCAGTTCGGACTTGAGGGCGGCGGCGGCCTGGTTGAGATGTGCAGCACCCAGGCTTCCGCCAAACACAAGCAGCACGCGCGCCTGGGCGGGAATGCCCAATGCGGCACGACCCTCCTCGCGGGTGGGTGCCAGCACGGATGCCCTCACCGGGTTGCCTACGACCTCGACGCGCGTTGCGGCGCCAAGTTTGCCTTCGAACTTTGCCTGAGAGACGGGATAGGTAAGGGCGAGCACGGCAGCGTCCTTGGCAAGCGCCTTGTTGGCCATGCCAGGCACGGAATTCTGCTCATGGAGCACCAGCGGAACCCCGGCCTTTGCGGCAGCCGCGGCAAGAGGGAAGCACACGTACGCCCCGAAGCCCACAGCTGCAGCAGGCTTGCCGTCGCGCGCGAACTCGGCGAGTAGAGCCTTGCGGGCGCGTTGCATCTTGATCAGGGCCGTGACGGCCGTCCAGGGGCGCGACCGGTCGAAACCGCTGACGTCGAGGCCCTCGAACGAGAAACCCTCCTGCGGCACAAGCGTGGCCTCCATGCCCTTCTTCGTGCCGTAAAAACGCACCTCATGGCCGCGGTTGCGCAACTCATGGGCAAGTGCCAACGCCGGGTTGATATGACCGGCGGTGCCGCCGGCCGCAATGGCAAACACGCTCATCGTCTGCTTCCCTCCTGGCGCCTAGACCGCTCGGCGGCCTCAGGCCCCTGTGACTGTCTTGCCTGTTCCCGTGCGTCATAATCCTCTTGGTTGCGACTGGTGTC
>USJP01000325.1 GCA_900555105.1 uncultured Coriobacteriaceae bacterium
GCTTCTATAGGGGCCGCCGCGCTCGACGCGTTGCCGTTGGGTTGTTGCGGCCGAACAAGAGACATATGAAAGGGAAACCATGAAGAAGATCACGTTTGAAGATGTGCGCGTCCCGCTTGACGTCATGCCTGAGTACAAGGACACCTATCGCGAGAACTTCCTGGCTGCCACCCGCGGCACCGGCAGGCTCATGCTGTACGCCTGCGACCAGAAGTTCGAGCACCTCAATGCCGATTTTTATGGCGAGGGCATTGACGAGAGCGACGCCGATCCCGAGCATCTCTTCAAGATTGGTGCCAAGGGTTGCATCGGCGTGCTCGCTGCCCAGCGCGGCCTCATCGCCCGCTACGGCGCCGACTATCCCGACATTAACTACCTGGTCAAGATGAACTCCAAGACCAACCTGGTCAAGACTTCCCAGGCCGATCCCTACTCGCCGATGCTTTCCGACCTCGACGCCGTGCTCAACATGCGCGAGATGGGCGCCAACATCGTGGGCGTGGGCTACACCATCTACTTGGGCAGCGAGTTTGAGGCCCAGATGGTCGAGGAGGCCGGCCAGCTCATTGCCGACGCCCATGCCTACGGCCTGCTCGTGGTTCTTTGGATCTACCCGCGCGGCAAGGCCGTGACCAACGAGAAGGCCGCCGACCTCATTGCAGGCGCTGCCGGTGTCGCCGCCTGCCTGGGCGCCGACTTCGTGAAGGTCAACCCGCCCAAGGAGGAGGGCAAGAAGTCTGCCGAGCTCCTCAAGCAGGCCAGCAAGGCTGCTGGTCGCACCGGCCTTGTGTGCGCCGGCGGTTCTACCGTTGACGCCGAGACGTTCCTTACGCAGCTTTGGGAGCAGATCCATGTGGGCGGTGCTGCCGGCAACGCCACGGGCCGCAACATCCACCAGCGCAGCCTTGACGAAGCCGTGCGTCTGACGCGCGCCATCAGCGCCGTCACCTTCTCCGACTACGATCCCCAGGAGGCCCTCGACGTGTTCAAGGGCATCGACCCTTACACCGCGCCTGAAGCGGAGTAGGACGGTATTTGTGGAGAGTTCTCCACAACCGGCACTTTTCGAAGAAAGTGCTTGCGCTAGGAGAGGAGAGCGCGTAATATTACTCCTCGCACCGCAGCCCACGGGGGTGTAGCTCAGTTGGGAGAGCACTTGACTGGCAGTCAAGGGGTCAGGGGTTCGAATCCCCTCATCTCCACCACGTGAATCCTGAAGCCCGAGGCCATGCGGTCTCGGGCTTTTTTGTTTACGCTACAAGGCAAGCAAGGCGCCATCCGTGGTATCCTGCCATCTCACAGGGGGAACTATTCGCCGCGGTGCCCCTGTGGCGCCGCTTTCGCTTCCAAGGAGAGTGGCTAGAACATGCATGAGATGGCTCTTGTCCGCAACGTGGTGGACATTGTGGTTGAGCAGGCTGAGAAGTCCGGCGCCGCCGAGGTGAAGACCGTCTACCTCACCATCGGTCAGGGTCGTGACGTCGTCGTTGAGTATCTCGACGGCCTGTTCCAGTTCCTGGCTCGCGGCACGGTGGCCGAGCACGCCGAGCTTGTGGTGCAGACCACGCCCATGACGGTGAAGTGCAACCAGTGCGGCTTCATCTTCCCCATCAACGTCTTTAAGCAGGAGACTTGGATGTGCCCCTCCTGCAAGGCCGAGAAGGACTACAAGCTCAATTCGGGCATGGAGTTCATGATCAATCGCATCGAGGTTGTGGGCCACAAGCCGACCGAGGATGCCGCGCGGCAAGAAGTCGCTTCCGAGCAGGAAGCTGCTGCTGAGTAAGGATGTCACGACCTGCGTGAATGTCGCGGTTGCACGGGAGATATAGCCTGGTGCGAGCGGTCGCGGTTGAGCGGGCATGTGCGCATGGCGCTGTGAATGCTTACGGGTGCCCACCGACAAGACACTGATTAGGCAAAAGCCCGTCTGTCTCGTGTGTGAGGCAGGCGGGTTTTTTGGTACTTGAGGCAGGATGGCTGGTGTCGCCTCGCACTACAGCCTTGCGTAGCGCGAGCGGATGAGTTCGTGCAGGGCCTGCTTGTCGGCGCGGGTGAAGCGGTAGCGCACCTCCTGCGGCTTGCCGGGACGTGCGGGGTCGGGCTGCTCTACGCGCACGAAGGCAAGCTCGACATCGTCGAAACCCTGGGTGAGCGCGACGTAGGCGTAGCAGCGAGCCTGCAGGTCGTGCTTGGCGCGCAGATCGTCGGTTGTCTCGGCTGCGCTGCCGCCCGTCTTGTAGTCCACGATGAAGGCGCGGCGAGGCTTGTCCTGCTGCGTCGGGGCGTCGTGGCACAGCAGGTCCATGGCGCCTTCGAGGTGGATGGGCTCGCCCTGAGTGCCCTGCAGCGCCACGTAGAAGGGGGCTTCGGGTACGAGTACGCCAAACGTTGCTGCCTGCGCGGCAGCGTCGCTTGCCATCCAATGAGCGCAGGCACCCTTGAGCGCGCTCAGCTCTCCCGCGGGTGCGCCCCAGGTTGCCAGGCAGGCGCGCAGGCGCTCGTCGGCGATATCCCCGTCGCGTTCTTCGGCGCGCGCGCGCCGTTTTTAACCTTGTAATACTAATTCGCAGTTAAAATGCTTAACAGAGCGCATCAGATTTTTT
>USJP01000326.1 GCA_900555105.1 uncultured Coriobacteriaceae bacterium
CGGATGGCCTGGCAGGCCTGGGTGCGGTCGCACCCGTGGTCGATTTGGGGGATGCTTCCCTTTGGGCGCCGTTCCTCATTGCGGCGGCTCTTGTCTATGCCGCGTGGCCAAGTCCCAGCCCTCGGGTGGCGCGACGTGCGTTTGCCCTGGTGTCTGTCGCCGCTATCCTAGCCTTCACAATCGTGGTCATCTGGCCTGTGGAGCGGATGGTCGTGCTCGACATCGGGCAGGGCGATGCCATCTTGTTGCAGTCGGGCGGTGCTGCCGTTTTGGTCGACACGGGGCCCGACGACGCGGTGCTCGCCGCCCTTGCCCGCCAGCATGTCTGGAAACTCGACGCAGTCGTCATCACCCACACCGACCTCGACCATGTAGGCGGCCTGGCCGAGCTCGTGGGACATGTGGGTGTCGACCGCGTGGTCTTTGCGCAAGGGGTCTGGGACAAGCTTGTGCAAGAGTCCTCCGACCTTGTGGACGTAGTGCAGGAGGGCCTGCATGCCCAGGTGGGGCAGGTCTGCGCAGGCGATACGCTGCGGGCGCGTGACCTGACCCTTTCGGTCCTGTGGCCGCAGGGGCCGGTTGCAGGAGATGAGAACGTCGACTCCATAGTTATGCTTGCCACCTGGGGAAATGCGTCGGCGAGCTCGGCGGCTGCTGTTCCTGCCGGAATCCCCACTGACGCGTCTCACGCATCGAGCACCCCGTCCATGACCGCCTTGCTCACCGGCGACGCTGAGAGCGAGGTGGTCGCCCCGCTCATCGAGCGCGGTGCCGTGGGCCATGCCGACGTGCTCAAGGTGGGTCATCACGGCTCGGCGGTTTCCACCACGCCTGAGATGGTGCGGGGGCTTTCGGCTCAGGTAGGTGTGGCGAGTGCCGGCAAGGACAACTCATACGGCCATCCTCGGCAAGAGTGCATTGACGCGGTGCTTGAGGGAGGCGCCCGCTTTGTCTGCACCGCAACGGCTGGAGATGTCACGTTTTACCCGCAGGTCGATGCGATAAGGGTGAGTTGTGCCCGAGAGCTGCCGTTTGCGGCATGACGATGTGGTAGCCTGTGGCTGGTTGCGCACGGATACCAGCCTGGGTTGGCGTGACCCGAGCAATGCGCACGTTAGACTGTAACGTTTTCAAAAGGGGAGTCCTGTGGCCAAGTCTGAGCCCGCCGCCCTGCTTGCGGCATATGTCACGGTAGGCACCGACGAGCTCAAGGCCTGCCGCGTGTTCGAACGTATGGACAAGCGTCTCGAGGAGGCCGGCGGTGACCTTGACTTCGACCGCGAGGTCTTTGCAGGCGACAAGCTCGACGACCCGGCGCTTCTGCGTTCCTCACTCGACGTGCTGCCCTTCACCTCGGAGATGCGCCTCGTGGTGCTGCACGATGTGGACAAGGCCCCCAAGCCCGTGACCGAGGCCATCGTTTCCTACCTGGAGAACCCAAACCCCACCACGGTGCTGCTCATGAGCGCCTCCAAGCTTGCCAAGACCACCCGTCTCTACAAGGCGGTCGCGAAGTTCGGCGCTGGCGCAATCATCGACTGCGCCCCCAAGAAGGCCCGCGAACTCGTGCCGCAGGTCGTGGACATGGGCCGCTCGCATGGCCTGACCCTCGACTTCGAGGCGGCGCAGAAGCTCGTGAGCCTGCTGGGCGAGTCCACGATGCTCATCGACAACGAGCTACGCAAGCTCGCGGGGATGTTTCCCCAAGCACGCATCGGCGCAGCGCAGGTTGAGGCCAATGTCAGCCGTGTCGCCCCGTTCAAGCCCTGGGACTTCACCGACCAGGTCATGAAGCGCGATGCCCGCGCCGCCATGGAGATCTTCGCCCAGATTCCCTCAGGCGACCTCTACGGCCTCTTCTTGCAGACGGTCTCGACCCTGCGTGAGCTTTTGTGCGCCAAAGTCCTCGACGGCAGCGGGCGGGTAGGCGAGCTCGGCGAGCGGGTGGGGGAGTTGCGTGGCCGCCCCGTGCAGGCCTGGCAGCTGAAGAGCCATGTGGCTTCCTCGCGCAAGTACACCTTGCCTGAGCTGCGCCACGCCCTGGAGTCTGCAGCTGATTGTGACGCGGCGCTCAAGTCAAACCCCGACAAGGAGCTCGTTCTCACCCGCTGGCTCCTGTCGTTCCTGGCTCCTTCTGGGCGCTAGGGCTCACAAGTCGGCCGTTTCTGCACATCGTCCAATTGTGCGGAAGTTCTGCGCATGCAGATTATGTTGACGCACGCACGGGGTGTGTGCAATTCCCGTGTTATTATTAGAGGGTTGCCAAAAGGCAGCATTCATCATTCACGCACGACTACTCCGGTGCTCTGGTGCCTGGCTCATACAGTCGGGTCGCATTTGGGGGTCGACATCGTGCGGAAGTCAAACCATGGAGGTTCGAAATGGCTCAGATCACTATCAACACCCTTCTGAAGGCTGGCGTTCACTTCGGTCACCAGACCCGTCGTTGGTGCCCCAAGATGAAGCCCTACATCTTCGGCGAGCGCAACGGCATCTACATCCTCGACCTGAAGCGCACCATCATCGAGGCCGACAAGGCTTACAGCTTCCTGGCCGAGACCGCTGCCAAGGGCGGCGAGATCCTCTTCGTCGGCACCAAGA
>USJP01000327.1 GCA_900555105.1 uncultured Coriobacteriaceae bacterium
ACCCGGCAATACTGCCGCACTTCTTCTATATTGCGAAACAGCACCGCAAAGGGCTCTTGCCCCCCGTGTTTGATGCCGTCGTCCTGGTCCTGAGCACGTGCTTTCATCTCGGGCTTTTGCTGATGGGGTCGCTGCTCGTCGACGAGTGCGCGGTGCGGTGTCGCAGGCTCATGGCATTCGCTGCGGTCGGTCTCGGGGCTATGAGGTTGCTTTACTTGGCGGGCCTCTATTGTCCTGGTCTTTTCGGGGTGCCGTCGTACAGCTATTACGCCTCAAGCTCGCTGCTTATGTTCCTCGTGTATGCGGCATTCATCGTCTCGGTGTGGTACGAGCATATACGGCGTACGAGCTCTGCTGCCGCATCGAATAACTTGTCATGCGTTGACGTAGATGAGGGGGACGCGCCTTGCGCTCCCACCGTCGAACCTCAAGCTTGTCAGTTTGTTGCAGAGTCTGTGGCGCTTGACGGCGCTTTGGCGAGTCTTGCCTGCTTCTATGGCCTCACCAAGCGTGAGACCGAGATTCTCGGGTTGTATGCGAGGGGTCGTGACATCAACTTCGTCTGCCAGGCGCTCGATTTGTCGCGCAACACCGTCAAGGGTCACGCGAAGAACCTTTACGTGAAGATGGGCGTTCATTCAAAGCAGGAGCTTATTGACTGCGTTGAAACCGAGCTCAAACGAGCCGGGAGCGCGCCGGTTTAAATAGAGAAACCTGTTTGATGGCCGAGGCTTGGTTGCGGTCTGGCCAATTGGGGGCAAAATAGGCCCGCAGATGTGTTTCTGCGGTGAGGCAAGCGGTGGGGGCGTTATGAAACAGCTGGTGAACAAAGATAAAAGTAAGGCCGTTGCGCACGACGGCATGACCGGCTCGTTGCTTCCCCTCAGCCAGTTCGGCCTGGGCTTCTGGCAGGCGTGGTGGACCCTGGCGTTCTGTACCGACACGCTCGTGGGTGCGAGTTCACCGGCGGGTCTTATGCCAGATGCCCACTTATTCATGTTTGCAATTGTGCCGCTGGGCTATGTGGTGACGTTTGCGCTAAGTTGCCGGGGCATTCTAGTTTCTGACTATAAAGGCCGAATGGCTGCGGCAATACTGTGTTGTGTTGGCTCCTTAGGCATGGCGGTCGCCACGTATTTGCCAACAAGCGCTACTTTTGTAAGCTCGCTTGCGTTTCTTTTCGCTTCAGTCCTTGTTTCATTGGGTAACGCGCTGTTGCTTTGCCTGTGGGGCGAGCTTTGGTCGGCGCTTGCCTCGGGCAAGGTGGGCCGCTGCCTCTACACTTCGTATATCATCGCGTTTGTGCTGTTCTTTGCTGTGAGCCCCCTGCCTGTCGTTGCGCGTGCGTTGGTACTGGCCGTTCTGCCTGTCATATCCTGCGCAATTCTGGCGTTGTCGCAAGATGAGCCCCGCCGCACTCCGCGTCAACCGGCTGCGACCCAGGCAATACCAGGCCCCCTTGTTGCCCGCAGTTTGATTGCGGCGTTTGTTCTTAACTTTGTGTGGGGGCTTGGTCTGCCAGCTCTTGGCATGCTCAGATCCGCTCCGGATTCGTTGACGAGCAGTGTTGGCTTCGCTATCGCGCTTGTTCTGCTGGTGTTGCTACTGGCGTATATGTCGGTCGCACAGCCTGTTGTCGAGGCTTTTTCGCTGCATGCACCCGTAGAGGTGGCGCTTGCGGGAGGAATGCTGCTCGCGTTGCTTCTTCCGGGCGAATCGAGCGTGCTCGGCTATGGCATCACAGTGCTGGGCGGATCGTGTCTCGACATGCTTGTCATGCTGGTTGCAACGGACATGGCGTTCAAGACGGGTAAGCCCGCCACATTAATCCTGAGCCTTACGATGCTTGTTGCCCGGGTGGGGTCTTTTATCGGGAGGCAGATTTGCGCCGCGCTTCTCATGCCCGGGGTCCTTGCTCCTGACAAGACCGTTCTTGTGTGCGTACTCGCAGCGATTGTTTGTGGATTTTGGGTCTTTACGCGTTCAACGCTCGAGGGACTCTATCGCGCCGCGCCTGTGCCCCAAAGCGAGAGCGGGCTCGAGGAACGTTGCTGGGCGTTCGCCGAGTCGCATGCTCTTACGGCTCGCGAAGCGGAGGTGCTTGCGCTGCTCATGCACGGCCGCAGTGCGCCTTACATTGCCGAGAAGCTTTCCATCGCGCAGGGCACGGCCAAGAACCATATCAGCAACATCTACCGCAAGGCAGGTGTGGGCGACAGACAGAGCCTGCTCAACTTGGTGGAGCAATCGGGGGAGTGAGTGGATGGTCGCATGGTCTGCGCTCGCACGGCCACTGAACCACCGCCCAATTGCGGCCAATCAGACGCTCTGCTCTTGACTCCCATCAAAATACCAGTTCACGGCCATAGGCCTAAACGTCATGTCTTTTGAAAAGAGTGCACCTCCTGACAATGTGACCTTTTGGGCCTTCCTCATCCAGCTGCGCCGGCGCATTCTAAAGCCAACGAAAAGCGCCGGGCCGCACGGCCCTCTCGACGGCTTTCCGTTCTCTGCTGTTGTCCCACGCAACGAAAGGATTGCACATGGACCGCTCGATTTCTCGTCGCAACTTTGTCGCCGGCGCCGCTG
>USJP01000328.1 GCA_900555105.1 uncultured Coriobacteriaceae bacterium
CGAGCTCACGGCCGAAAGCAGTGGCCCCGAACAGGACAATCTCGGGGGAGCGCGCCTCGATGAGGTCGACCATCCAGATGGTGAAGGGCTCGCATGTCCCATCTGCCAGGCGCTTGTCGCTGGCTACAAGGACCTGGTCGGCCCCGGCTCCCGCAAGCAGGTGCGCCTGTTCCTCAAGCGTCTCCTGGTCTACGCTGCTTCCCAGCACGGCCACGACGTTGCAGCCCAGCGCATCGGCCAGGCCGCGGGCGGCGCCCACAAGCTCGAAGGCAACAGGAAGCGCCTGCCCGTCGGCGGCCTGGGCAAACACCCATACGTCCTGGCATGCTTTCACGTCGTCTTGTGCGGACTCGCGCACGATTTCGATGGCATCGAAGGGGCAAGCGTCCACGCACATGCCGCACAGCACGCAGGCGTCATTCACACGCGCGAGCCTGCCGTCCATCTGAAGCGCCCCTGAGGCGCATGTCCTCACGCACCTGCCGCAACCGCGGCAAGCTTGCGCGTCGATAACGAGTCCCGTCACAGTCCCATCTCCTCAAACATCTCGGCGAGCTTGGCCGCCTGCTGGGATGCGTCGCCTTCCACGGGCGTGCAGCCGCCCGACCTCTCAGGGGTGAACGAGCGCACGACTTGCGTGGGCGACCCTGCAAGGCCGATGCGCGCGGGGTCGGCGCCCACTGCCTGGGCATTGCGCACCTCCACCGGTCCCTCGCAGCTCCAACGCACCCCAGAGATGCTCGGCATGCGCGGTGTGCACACGTCCTTGGCGACGGTGATGACGCAAGGCAGGCCCACGCGCACGATCGCCTCTCCGGCGTCGGTCGCGCGGCGAAGGGTCAGTTCCTGCTCGTCGGCCTCCACGACCTCCAAGACGTCGGTCACGCAAGGGATGCCGAGCACGCAAGCAAGCTCGGGGCCGATTTGAGCGGTGTCGCCGTCCACGGCCATTTTGCCACATATGACCAGGTCGGCGTGCCAGCCGTTTTTGGTCAGGTCGGCCAGGCCGCACGACAGAGAATACGAGGTGGCAAGCGTGTCGGCTCCCGCGAAGGCGCGGTCGGAGAGCAGAAGGCCTCGGTCTGCCCCGCGGGCCAGACAGTCGCGCAGCAGTCGCTCGGTGTCGGGGATGCCCATGGACAGGGCGCACACGCGCCCTCCCAGCTGCTCCTTCAGGCGCACGGCGACTTCGAGGGCGGTTTGGTCGAAGGGATTGACGACGCTTTGGCGCCCGTCGCGTACGAGCGTGTTGGTCACGGGGTCCATCTTCACCTCAGTGGTGGAGGGGACCGCCTTGATGCAAACGACGGTGTTCATCGCTTATCCCTGCCTTTCGGGGGCACAGTCCTGCCCGTCATGGGCGGCCGTGGCATAGGCGGCAACCTCGGCGTCGAGCACATCGGGCCCAAAAAGGTTGCCCTGCCCCAGGATGCCGCGGGAATCGAGGGCGACCTTGGCGCGCGCCATCTCGTGGATGGCCTGCGTGCCGTACATGACCTCGAGGAAGTCGCGTTTGATCTTGCCCACGCCGTGCTCGGCCGAGACGGCGCCGCCCATGTGGGTGACCTCGCCGGCCCACGACTCGAAGAGCTCCTTGCCGCGTGCATAGTCGGCGGCGTCGCGCGGAAGCACGTTGACATGCAGGTGGTTGTTGCCGATGTGGCCCCACACGGCGCTCTCCAGACCCGCCTCGGCCAGAGTGGTGCGGTACATCTGCACGACCTCGTGCAGGCATGCGTCGGGCACGGACATGTCGCTTCCGAGCTTGGTGATGGTGGGGTCGGTCTTGCGGCGCTCGTCGATGAGCATGTTCACGCTCTCGGGCACCGCGTGGCGGAAGAAGCGCTGCGCCTCGCGGTCGAGGTCGGTGCGGGCAACCCAGGTGCGCGACTCGTCGGCGCCCACCTGTCCCATGAGGTCGGCGATTTCCCAAAGTTCCTCGTAGGCCTTGTCTTCGCTTTGGCAGACGAGTTCCACGAAGATGCAGCAGCGGGCTCCTTCGGGCGTGACGGGCAGGGTCGCGAAGGCGCGCGAGGTCGTGCGCTGGTGTGCCAGTATAGCAAGGGCCGCCTCGTCGAAGAACTCCATGGCGCTGGCGCAGGTGATGCGCTCGCGAGCGGCGCAGGTAAAGTCCATGGCCTGCTGCTCCTGCTCAAAGAAGCAGCTCACTCCCCACGTCACGGCGGGGGCTGCCAGGAGCTCGAGCTCAATCTCGCAGATGACGCCCAGG
Source organism: uncultured Coriobacteriaceae bacterium (assembly GCA_900555105.1). GTDB lineage: Bacteria > Actinomycetota > Coriobacteriia > Coriobacteriales > UMGS124 > UMGS124. The sequence goes on from USJP01000328.1 coordinate 2,231, forward strand.
GTGCCGTCGCTTCCCACGAACAGGTCGACCGCGTCCATGCCGGGCGCGGCGTAGTAACCCGAGGCGTTCTTCACGGAGGGCATGGTGTAGGTGGGCACGGGGACCTCGATGTGGCCGCCCTGCTCGGTCGTGAGGCTGAGGACGCCGTCGTGCTCCTTGGTCTGCCCGCGCGTGAGGGCGAGCGTCTGGCCGTCGGCCAGCACGACGCGAAGGGCGCTCACGTGAGGCCTCACCGCGCCGTAGCGCAAGGAACGCGCGCCGCTGGCGTTGCAGGCCACCATGCCGCCGATTGTTGCGGACACTTCGGTGGGGTCGGTGGGGAAGAAGACCTCCGGACCCT
>USJP01000329.1 GCA_900555105.1 uncultured Coriobacteriaceae bacterium
GCGCGTGGGATCGCGGAAGGCGCGCGTGTGAGGCGCTGCCTCAAGCACGGCGGCGATGAGGTGGTTGAGCGGCGCCGCGTCGGTGGTAAGGGTGGTGGAGAAGGCAAGGCCCTCGCGCTGCGAGATGATGCAGATGCCGTGGTCGCCCAGGGTGCCGGAGACGAGCACCTTGTCGCCGGGCTTGCAGTTGCGCCCCGACAGATTGACGCCGGCCGGCACGAGGCCCACGCCTGCGGTGTTGATGAACACACCGTCGGCATGGCCACGCTCGACGACCTTCGTGTCGCCGGTCACGATGGACACGCCCGCCTCGGCGGCAGTCTGTGCCATTGTGCGCACAATCTGGCGCAGTTTGTCCATGGGATAGCCTTCTTCGAGCACGAAGCCGCAGGAGAGGTACTTCACCTGTGCACCCGAGGTGGCCACGTCGTTGACCGTGCCGCACACGGCAAGGCGGCCGATGTCTCCACCGGGGAAGAACTGCGGCGTCACCACGAACGAGTCGGTGCTCATGGCGATGCGCTCGCCTCCCAGGGGCACGACGCCCGCGTCGTCGCCGGGAAGGGCGGCCTCGTCGGAGAACTCGTCAAGGAACAGGTCGTCGATGAGGCGCTTCATCATCGCGCCGCCCGAACCATGACCCAGACGTACCTCGGTGTCTTTCTGCATGTCGCTTGGATGCCTTTCTCGTAAGATGCGGCCGCGGTCTGACCTGGCCGATTAGTTGTGTTCGCGGTACCTGTAGTACGCCGCGCACGAGCCCTCGCTGGAGACCATGCACGGGCCCGTGGGCTGCTCAGGGTTGCAGACGCGGCCGAACAGGGGGCACTGGTCGGGCGTGATGATGCCGCGCAGCACGTCGCCGCAGCGGCAGCCGCGTGTCTCGCGGGTGGGTTCGACCTCGGGGGAGAAGGCCTTCATCGCGTCATGCGCCGCATAGGCGTCCTTGAGGCGCAAACCGCTCATGGGGATGGGGCCCAAGCCGCGCCACACGGCGTCGCAGGGCTCGAAGACGTCCTCGATGACCTTCTGGGCCGCCAGGTTGCCGCAGTTGTCGACACCGCGCCCGTAGGCGTTTTCGATGCGCGGGGTGCCCTCGGCCACCATGGCCACCAGGCGTGCCACGCCCGAGAGGATGTCCACCGGCTCGAAGCCCGTGACCACGCCGGGTGTCTTGAAGTCGCGCGCAAGGAACTCGTAGGGTGCCAGGCCGGTCACGGTGGAGACGTGGCCGGGCAGGATGAAGCCGTCCACACGCGTGTCGGGGTCGTTGGCGATGGCGGCCAGCGCCGGCGCCGTGGACTTGTGCGCGCAGTACAGGTAGAAGTTGGACAGGCCCTCTTCGCAGGCCATCTGCACGGCCGAGCCCACCACGGGCGTCGTGGTCTCAAAGCCCACCCCGATGAAGATGACCGGGCGCGTGGGGTTCTTGCGCGCGATGTCGAGTGCGTCGAGGGGGCCGTACACAACGCGCACGTCGGCGCCCTGGGCCTTCTCGGCGCCCAGCGTGGTGGTGCTGCCGGGCACGCGGATCATGTCGCCGAACGTCGCGACGATGGCGTCGGGTACGCGTGCCATGGCGATGGCGCAGTCGATGTCGTGGTTGGACGTCACGCACACCGGGCATCCCGGGCCGGAGAGGAGCTTGAGCCCTTCGGGCATGGCGCTGCGAAGGCCGTAGCGCCCGATGCTCACCGTGTGGGTGCCGCAGACCTCCATGAGGTTGATGGTGCGGCCCTTGCAAATCTTGCCGATGAGCTCGATGAGCTCATGGGCGAGTTTGGGGTCGCGGAACTGCTTGAGGTCCATGCCTGCCCCCTAGGCGCACGTGGCGCAGGAATCCTGCGCCTCATCGGGGGTGGGCATCTCGTCGCCAAGAAGGTCGGGCATCTCCTCGAGCAATGCGAGCGTTTCGCGGGCGTCCTGCTCCTCGATGCGCTGGATGGCGAAGCCCGCGTGCACGAGCACGAAGTCGCCCACCTTGGCGTCGGGCACGAGGCGCACAGAGCAGGGCCTCGTTACGCCCATGACGCTGACCTGGGCCATGCCATTGTCGTCCAGGGAGGTGATTTGAGAGGGAACTGCCAGGCACATGGTGCTACTCCTGTTCGTTTGCTTGATTGAGAATGGCAGATACCATGCGGGCGCGGGCCACCGCGGCCTGCCCGTAGGAGATGCCGCCGTCGTTGAGGGGCAGGCTGGTGGGCAGGTACACCTTGAGGTGCGCCGCCTCCAGGGAGCGCTTCACCAGCTCGCATACGATGCGGTTGGAGAAGACGCCGCCGCCCAGGGCTGCCTTGGTGAGGCCTGCGGCATGAGCGACGCCTGCGGCGACGTCGGCTACGCTCGCGGCAAAGCCCTCGTGGAAGCGTCTGGCCAGGACCTGCGCGTCAACGCCTGCCTCCAGGTCTTCCAGAAGGTTGGCGAGCATTGTGCCGGGGTCGAGCACAAGCGACTCGTCCTGCTCGCCGTGGCTGTCGGCCTCGTTGGCGTGGCGAACGGTGAGCCTATAGCGTGTGACCTCGTCGGGCGTGCAGGACGGGGCGT
>USJP01000330.1 GCA_900555105.1 uncultured Coriobacteriaceae bacterium
CATCTCGCACGCCCGTCTCGACGGCGACGAGGTTGCCGGACGTGGCCTTCAGTGGCCGTGCACCTCGCCCGAGCACCCCGGCACGCCGATCCTGCACGCCGGTGGTTTTACGCGCGGCAAGGGCGCCTACTCGCCCGCGCCCTACAAGCCCGCCCAGGAGCTGCCCGACGCCGACTACCCGCTCGTGCTTTCCACCGGGCGCATCCTCTACCAGTACAACGCCTGTGCCATGACCGACAAGACGCCCGGCATCAACGAGATTGCCAATGAGTCGTTTATCGAAGTCAACCGCGCAGATGCAGCGGCGCTGGGCATCGAGGACGGCGAGCTCGTGCGCGTGAGCTCGCGCCGCGCAAGCATCGAGACGCAAGCCCGTGTCTCCGACAAGACCAACCCTGGCCAGACGTGGATGCCGTTTCACTTCCAAGACGGCAACTCCAACTGGCTCACGAACGCCGCACTCGACGACATAGCAAAGGCGCCCGAGTACAAGGTGTGCGCCGTACGAGTGGAGAAGCTCGCCTAGGTGCAAGGAGGCGGGGTTATGCGCTAGCATTCAGCTCACCATATCCCCGCCTTCTTGTAAGGAAGTCAGCGCGTCATGTGCCCAGCTATGGCAGAACCGAATACCGCACCCGTGCCGTCCGTAAAGACCAGACGGTCCCGCGCTCCGCGTCAGATGAACATGACAGAGGGACCCCTTCTGGGAAACATCCTGATCTTCGCGCTGCCGCTCGCCGTGTCGAGCTTCTTGCAGCAGCTCTTCAACACCGCCGACACCATGGTGTGCGGCCAGCTGCTCGGCAACACCGCACTTGCCGGCGTGGGAGCATGCGCGCCCATCATTAACCTGCTTGTCAACCTGTTCACGGGCCTGTCCGTTGGCTCCAACGTCGTCATCGCCATTTACGTGGGGCGCAAAGACGACGAGAAGACCGCGCTGGCCGTGCACACCTCTGTGCTGCTCGCACTCGTGAGCGGCCTCATCATCGTCGTTTTGGGCCTGCTGGTTTCAGACCCGATGCTGCGCGCTATCGGCACGCCTGATTCAGCCATGCCCGACGCCCTCACCTACCTGCACATTTACTTCCTCGGCATGCCGTTTGTCATGTTATACAACTTCGGCAGCGCAATACTTCGCAGCAAGGGCGACACGCGCCGTCCCCTGTGGTGCCTGGCCGTGGGCAGCATCCTCAACGTGGGGCTTGACCTTTTTGTCGTGCGTGTGCTGGGCATGGGAATTGCCGGCATCACCTTCGCAACGCTCATCTCCTACGCCCTGTCGGCGGGCCTCATCGTCATGTGCCTGCTTCGGGAAGAAGGCCCATTTCGCCTCGAACTCGCACGGCTCAAGCCCTCGCGCAAGCAGCTGACCGACATTCTCAAGATGGGCGTGCCGGCCGGCCTGCAAGGCGCTGTGTTCTCGTTTTCCAACCTCATCATTCAGTCGGGCATCAACGGTTTCGGCGAGGCCGCCATGTCGGGTTCGGCAGCCGAGCTCAACTACGAGTTCGCCAGCTATTTCATGGCGGCTGCCTTCGCCTCGGCAGCCGTGACGTTTACGAGCCAGAACTTCGCCGTGCGCAAGTACGACCGCTGCAAACGCGTCTTCGCCCTGTGCATGGTGTGCGGCGTTGTGAGCGCAGGCCTGCTGAGCCTCCTCTTCGTGGCCCAGAACCGCTTCTTCATTGGGCTGTGCGCGTCCGACCCCGACGCCATCGCTTACGGCATGGAACGCATGCTGCTCGTGGAGGCCTTCGAATGGGTCGTCTGTTCCTATGAGGTGACGGCGGGCGCCCTTCGCGGCATGAAACACTCCCTTTTGCCCACGGCCATCATCTTGTTCGGCACGGTGGGCATGCGCATGGTATTCTTCTTCACCATCTTTACCGCGCACCCGGATTTCAACCTGCTCATGCATGTGTACCTGGGCACTTGGGCTCCAACAGGTGTGGCGATGCTCGTCGCGTACTTCCTGGTGTGCAGGAAGGCGTTCAAACCGGCAGCCGACAAACCCACCGAAGCGCAAGCTGCGTAGGGCCCTGCGCGGACACACATCGGCCGGCTCGCACATCTCGTCTTGGAGGAACTCGCCATGGCAAAAATCATCGTCAGCGACATCGACTTTGAAGACACCAGCCTCGAGCAGGCGCTTGTGGAAGAGGCGGGCATCAAGTTTGCGCGTTTCCAAGACCGCACGCCCGAGGGAATCATCCGCAACGCGGCAGGCGCCCGGGGCATCATCACAAGTTATGGCGACTTCACGGCCGATGTTTTCGAGGCGCTGCCGGACCTGCGTGTGGTAAGCCGCACCGGCGTGGGCTACGACAGCATCGACATCGCTGCAGCTACCGAGCACGGCGTGGCTGTGTGCAACGTGCCCGGCTACGGCACCGAGGTTGTCTCCGACCATGCGATAACCCTGGCCTTGGCGTGCCTGCGCCGCATCAACGAACTCGACCGCGACATCAAGGCAGGCGTGTGGGACTTCGCACGCACGCGTCCTTTGGGCCAATGCGCGGGCCGTGTCTTCGGCGTCGTGGG
>USJP01000331.1 GCA_900555105.1 uncultured Coriobacteriaceae bacterium
GAGGTCGACACCCAGGATGGAAGCCGAGCGCATGACAATCTGCGTGAGCTCGGAAGGCGCGTAGTAGTCGAGGCGCGAGATGATTCCGAACCTGTCGCGCAAGGGGCCCGTCAAAAGACCGGAGCGCGTTGTCGCACCCACGAGCGTGAAGCGCGGCAGGTCGAGCCTGATGGAACGAGCGGCGGGGCCCTTGCCGATCACAATGTCGAGATAAAAGTCCTCCATGGCAGGATAGAAAACCTCTTCCACCGCATGGTTCAGACGATGAATCTCGTCGACGAAGAGCACGTCGCCTTCCTGCAGGTTCGTAAGGATGGCGGCAAGGTCGCCGGTCCGCTCGATGGCTGGGCCCGAGGTGCACTTGATCTGGGCGCCCATCTCGTTTGCCACAATGGTGGCGAGCGTGGTCTTGCCCAGACCCGGAGGGCCGAAGAAGAGCAGGTGGTCGAGGCACTCACCACGCTGCTTGGCCGCCTCGATGGCCACGCGCAGGGTTTGCTTCACGCGTTCCTGGCCAACGTAGTCGTCAAGGAGCTGGGGGCGAAGCTTGCGGTCGACGTCGAGGTCTTCCGCCGTAAGCGTAGGCGTAACGGCGCGTTCGGCGGGCGCGGAGGCACCGTCACCCCAAAGGTCCTGCTGGTCTGCTTCCCACATCGTCTATTAACTCCCGAGGCGCTTGAGGGCGAAACGAATCGCCGCCGAGGTGTCAGCGGCAGGGCCATCATAACCCTTGAGCGCAAGCTCGCACTCGGCCGAGGTAAAGCCCATCGAAAGAAGCGCCGCGCACGCCTCGTCGAGTGCCGAGGCCACCGGCGCTGCGGGCATAGAAAGCTGCGAGGTAGACAGTCGCGCGGGAGCCTGGGCGCCCAGCGAGTCCTTGAGCTCCAAAATCATACGCGAGGCGGTCTTCTTGCCCACACCCGGCACGCTCGACATGCGCTTCTCGTCGCCCGTTGCCACGACCTCGCGCAGGGCGTCGGGGGCAAACGTGCTGAGCACCGAAAGGGCGAGCTTGGGCCCGACTCCGGAAACACCCACAAGCTTGTCAAAGACTACTCGCTCATCGGTAGTTGCGAACCCAAAAAGGGACAGGGCGTCATCGCGCACCTGCATGCGGGTGAAGAGCATGCACTCCGCATCCTCGCCAGGAGCGGGCAGGCTTGCGGCGGTGGCGGTCGAAACGCCGCACTCATAGCCAACACCCGCAACGTCGATAACAACGGAAAAAGCGGTCTTTTCCTGTATGCGGCCTCTGAGAAACGAAATCACAGCCTCGTGCCCCTTTCGCGATATGCGCTGGCAGACGGTTTGGAGAGGTTCTGAGCGCGGCTCATGGTTCGCCAGACGGACAGGTGGGCATGGCAGATGGCAGCCGCGAGCGCATCGGCCGCATGATCGGGTTTCGGCTCATGCTCCAGATGCAGCAGGCTCTTGACCATATACTGCACCTGCTGCTTGTCGGCAACGCCGGTGCCAGCCACGGCCTGTTTGATCTGCATGGGGGTGTACTCGCCCACCTCAAGCCCACAGCCCGTGCATGCCACAAGAGCGGCTCCGCGCGCCTGGGCAGTGGCGATGGCGCTTTGCGCGTTCGAGCAGAAAAAAATCTCCTCGACGGCGACTTCCATGGGAGAGTAGCGCATGATAACCTCAGCTATCTCGTCATGGATGCGCTTCAGGCGCATGGGCAGCGTGAGGTCCTTGTCGGTATGGACGCAGCCGTAGGCACGCGCCCGACATTGGCTGCCGCGCGTCTCGATGACACCCCAGCCGGTGTTGGCAAGGCCGGGGTCGATACCGAGAATGACCAAGCAAACACCTCCAGAAAACAAAAAACGAACCGCCGCTCACTCGCAGACGATTCGCATTACACCTGCATACATGCTATGTGTATGGTATGCCGCACCGTCGGCCAAAACAAGGACGGACGCCGGGTCTAGCAAATGAACAGACGACGGCGCCGGACACGCGACACCAGGCGGGGCAATCGCGAGTGCATGCTCCTTTTCGTGAAGCAGCGTACCGTAATATTTGAATGCGTTACGTTACATTTTCATTCCTGGCCTTTTGTCCTCAAAATGCTCGACGCCCCAAGTCCGATGGGCGTGTACAATAAACCACCGTTCATCTGAAATTACCAGCCGTTCGCCATCGTGCGAAGACCCAGGTATTCAACGCGGCGAAACACCGCATGCAGCAAGGAGCACTCCGTGGAAACAACCGGCACACCCAATGAAACCACCCGACAGCCGTATGCTTCGGCAGACTACGACCTCGTCGTGGTAGGAGCAGGACCTGCCGGTATCATGGCGGCTCGCGAGGCTGCACAAGCCGGCCTGCACACGCTCCTCGTGGAGAGCTTGTCGCTGCCGCGCCGCAAGAGCTGCGGCGGCATGCTCAATGAATATGCCCAGCGCTTCCTTGAAGATGTCGCGCCCCTTCCCCATGAGATGGTGCTCGACCCGGCATGGGTGCACTTCCGCTACTACGACTGGGACCGCAAGATCACGAAACCCTGCTCGCTGCGGTTTGCCAATGTAG
>USJP01000332.1 GCA_900555105.1 uncultured Coriobacteriaceae bacterium
CCCCAGGTAGAGAGGCCGTCATAACCTGCCTCCATGATGCGCTGGGCATGCGACCCGCGCAGCACGTCGACGACGGTAGACTTGCCGGCCGTGCGGCCCAGCCCTGCGATGCGCAGCACGCAGCTCACGACCTTCTGCGCTTCCACGGTGGCGTCCTGCTCCTCCACGTCGGTCGAACAGTTGGAACAATGCTCGCAGCGAAAGGGTGTGTCGGTCTGGCCGAAGTAGCGCAACAGGTACGAGCGCAAACAGTCGGTCGTGGTGCAGTAGAGCGTCATCTTCTTGAGGCGTTCGCAGTCCCGCGCATACAGCAGGTCGGCCGTCTCGGGGTCGCAGCCGCCCGTCTCAAGCTCGTCCCGACTGCGGTCGATGAGGAACTGACAGGTCTGCACGTCCTTCTTGTTGTAGATGAGAATGCAGTCGGCAGCCGACCCGTCACGTCCCGCGCGCCCCGCCTCCTGATAGTATCCTTCGAGGTCAGACGGCATGTTGTAGTGGATGACAAAGCCGACGTTGGACTTGTCGATGCCCATGCCGAAGGCGTTGGTGGCCACCATCACGTTTGCCCGGTCGTAGAGGAACTCCTCCTGGTTGGCATGGCGCTCCTCAGGGGAAAGGCCCGCGTGATAGCGCGTGGAGGCAAAACCCTCCTGCCACAGCAGCTCGCAGACGTGCTCCACGGCCTTGCGTGTGGAGCAGTACACGATGCCCGTCTGGCCGGCCTGCCCCACTTGACCTGCACTATCACGCCTTGCGGCACGGGCCGCGACGAGACGCAGGAGCGTGCGGTCTTTGTCACGCGGCTCGGGACGCTCCACCCCGAAGTAGAGGTTTGGTCTGTCGAAACCGCCCACGAGCACGAAGGGGTCGCGCAGCTCGAGGGCGTCCACGATGTCGCGGCGCACCTCCTCAGTGGCGGTCGCCGTGAGGGCGGCCACGGCGGGACGAGCAGGCAGACCCTCCACGAACCCAGCGATGGCGCGGTAGTCGGGGCGGAAGTCCTGTCCCCACTGCGACACGCAGTGCGCCTCGTCCACAGCTACGAGCGAGATGCGCGCGGCCTGGGCAAGCTCGGCCACGCGCGGTGTGGAGAGGCGCTCGGGCGCCACATAGAGCAGCTTCACATCACCCGACAGGGCACGCGAAAACGCGCGGGCCTGCTCGCCGGCACTTTGGGTGCTGTTGACGCACGCGGCGGGAATCCCAGCTTGCTCCAAGCCCGCCACCTGGTCTTTCATAAGCGAGATGAGCGGGGACACCACAAGCGTGAGCCCCGGCAGCAATAGCGCAGGTATCTGGTAGACCACCGACTTGCCGGCGCCGGTGGGCATAACGCCGAGCACGTCGCGACCGGCAAGCACCTGCTCCACCAGGTCGCGCTGGTTGGGGCGGAAGTCGTCGTATCCGAACCGCTCCTTGAGGGCGGCGCGGGCATCTTGCATGGTGGGCATCTAGGCTCCTTGAGACATTTTGCTGTATGGGGACGATTGTATGCCCGACACGGATAAAATGGATCCCACAAGACGCATCCCACGCGGCACGCACCCCACAGGATGCCGCACGTCATCAAGAAGATAGGCAGGTAGCAGCTTCATGACCCCGTATATTCACCGCGTCGCCTATTACGAGACCGACCGCATGGGCATCACACACCACTCCAACTACATACGTTGGATGGAGGAAGCGCGCGTGGACTACCTGGACCAAATCGGCTGGAACTTCGCACGACTCGAGGACGAAGGCATCACCTCTCCCGTGTTGGGCGTGGAATGCTCGTACAAGAAGCCCACCACCTTCGAGGACCGCGTGTCCATCGTGGTGAGCCTCGCCGAATACACGGGCGTGCGCTCGACGTTTGCCTACACCATGAGCAAGGTCGACCCCGAGACGGGACGCAGCCGCGTGGTGTTCACAGGCACCTCGCAGCATTGCTTCGTGAACCCGCAAGGGCGCCCCATGCGGGTGGACAGGGAGCTGCCCGCCTTTGACGCGGCGCTCAAGGAAGAGCTGGCGAAGAACGAGGCTCGCTAGGGCGGGGCAGGGCGCCCCGGGGACCCGAACAGCGCGGCCGGCCCAGTCAAGCCAGACCAGCCGAGCCACGCGAAACACTCGGCCTTCAAATTTGTAACAAAATCGAAAGCACACTCCCGAAAGGAAGCGAAATGGAAAACAAGCAGGTCAAACTCGGTATCATCGGCGCCATGGACGTGGAGGTCGCCACCCTCATGGAGCATGCGCAAGGCGCTGTGATCAGCGAGCGTGCAGGTATGCGCTTCTGTGAGGGCACGCTCGCGGAAATGCCGGTCGTCATCGCCAAGTGCGGCATCGGCAAGGTGTCGGCCGGCATGTGCGTGCAGGTCATGTGCGACCTGTACGGCGTGACGCACATCGTGAACACGGGCGTGGCCGGCTCGCTCGACGCTGCCATCGACATCGCCGACCTCGTGGTAAGCACCGACGCCCTCTACCACGACATGGACGTCACACCCCTGGGCTACGAGCCCGGCCAGCTCCCCGGCATGGACTGCCTGGCCTTCCC
>USJP01000333.1 GCA_900555105.1 uncultured Coriobacteriaceae bacterium
ACGCGACCGGCGTTGTCAACGAACTTCTGCTGGCCAGTGTAGAAGGGGTGGCAAGCGTTGCAAAGCTCGACGGTGAGCTCAGGAACGGTCGAGTGGGTCTTGAAGGTGTTGCCGCAGGTGCAACGGACGGTGCACTCGACGTACTCGGGGTGGATACCCTGCTTCATGATAAAACTCCTTATGGTAGATGACGGACGCTGGTTTCCGACCAGGCGCCCCGTGAGCTGAGGAAGCATACCAAACTTGAGGGCCCTCATGCCAGTGAATCACGAAGGGAACATGAGATTGCGCGTCTTGCAAGGAGGTCCGTCGCAGACCCGTGCGAGAACAGGCGCCGCGGGGCATATACTGGGCTGAAAGCACCAGGCACTCACCACAAGGAGGCAAGCATGGACCGGATGGACATCGCGATTGTCGGCACGGGACCGGCGGGCGTATCGGCTGCCGTGACGGCCAAGCTGCGCAACAAGAAGGTGGCGCTTTTTGGAAGCGCCGAGCTGAGCGCCAAAATGAGCAAGGCGCACGACATACGCAATTACACGGGTCTACCCGACGTCGGCGGCGCGGAGTTGGCAGCGCACATGCGTGCCCACCTCGACGCGATGGACGTGGCAGTGACGCCCGAGCAAATCGTGGCCGTCTACCCCATGGGCGACTACTTTGCCCTGCAGGGCGCGCATGACATATATGAGGCCCGCAGCGTGGTGCTTGCCAGCGGCGTCGTCATGGGTAAACCTTGGCCGGGCGAAAAAGAGCTGCTCGGACGCGGCGTGAGCTACTGCGCCACCTGCGACGGCCATCTCTACAAGGGAAAGACCGTGGCTGTCATCGGCTACAGCGAGGAGTCCTGGCGCGAGGCGCTCTACCTCGCCGAGATATGCGGCCACGTGCTCTACTTCTTTGGGAAGCGCCACGACGTACCGGGCGACGAACGCATCGAAATCGTGAAGGAGCGACCCCTTGGCATCGAGGGCAGCAGCGCGACCTGCACCCTGCTCACCCAAGATGGGAGCCACGAGGTGAGCGCGGTGTTCGTCCTGCGTGACGCCGTCGCCGCCGACCAGCTCGTCGGCGGCCTTGCGACCGACGGGCCCCATGCTGTGTGCGACCTGCAGATGGCGACCAACATCCCGGGTCTTTTCGTTGCTGGCGATATCGCAGGCAAACCCTACCAGTACATCAAAGCCGCAGGTCAGGGCAACGTCGCGGCGCTGTCGGCCGTGGAATGGCTCGCCCAGCAAGACCAGGCAGGCCAATAAGGCCGGCGCACATCAACGAGAGCCATCCCGCACACAAGCAAGGGACCCGCAGGGCGCGCGCATCGCGACGTTTCCTGTGGGCCCCTCTTGTTTGGCGCCGGTGCGGCCCGACGCCTGCAGATGGGACGCCTTACAGCCCGAAAAGCTTGGCAGTCTGACGCATGCGCTGGGCAATCTTCACGCCGAAGGGGCAGTTGCGCTCACAGCGATGGCACCCGATGCAGTCTTCAGCATGGGCGGGCAGCGCCTTGTAGTGCTCGCGCACCGAGGGCGGCACCTCGTCGTGGGCCATGGCCAGGTCGGCGAACTTGTTGACCTCAGCAATGTTGATACCCATCACGCAAGGCTGGCAGTGGCCGCAATAGATGCACTGGCCGAAGTAGGAATGCGCCGGGGCTGCGGCAAGCACGCGGCCGAAATCCTTCTCGGCAGGCGTCGCGTCCTCATAGGCAAGGCAGCCCTCGAGCTCCTCGATGGTGCTGAAGCCCGTCATGACCGAGGCGACGGCCGGGCGCGAAAGGCAGTACTCGATGCACTGCGTTGTGGTCATGGCCACGCCGAAGGGGGATTTGGAGGCGTCGAGCAGGCGACCGCCGGCAAAGGGCTTCATGACGGTGATGCCCACGCCGTGCATGCTGCATGCCCGCAGCAGCTCCTGGCGCTTGGGGTCGACGTTGGACAGGGCGTCGTCGTAATGCTCGACAAACAGCGTCTCGATGTTCTCAGAAGGCGGCAGCATGTCGAACGCCGGGTTCATCGAGAACATGACCATCTCAACCTCGGGATAGTCCCAGGCGACAAGCGCGACCTCGGGGTTGTGGGTCGAAAGGCCGATGTGGTCGATGTGGCCCGCTGCCTTCTCTGCGTGGATGTAATCGATGAAGGGGCTGCCCATGATGGCCTTGAACTCGTCGACCGCGTCGACATAGTGGATGAGGCCGAGCTCTATGTGGCCGCCGAAACACTCAAGCAGAAACTCCCACGCCGGCACGACCTTGTCCAAGTCGCGCGTACGCACATACTGACCGTCCTGCCAGGTAGCTCCAAAGTGGCCCTGGACCACCCAGTGGTCGCGCTGCTCGCACACAGCAGCTCCCAACGCACGGCGCACTGCGGGGTCCGCCATCCAGCAGTCGACGATGTTGACGCCGGCCTGGGCGGCGCGACGCACGATCTCGCGGGTGCCCTCGGGGTCGTCACCATGGATCCACTCAGCGCCGTAGCCGATCTCGCTCACCTGCACGCCAGTCTTACCCAACTCGCGGTAT
>USJP01000334.1 GCA_900555105.1 uncultured Coriobacteriaceae bacterium
CTCGACCCCACCGTGGGCGACGACGTGATCTACGCGCTGTCCGACAACGACGCCGGCACGCCTGCCCGTACCGGCAACATGTACAAGATCGAGAAGGCCTAAGGAGGGCATCGTGAGCGATATGCGACTGGGTATGCTCATCGACCTGGCGAAGTGCATCGGCTGCAACGCCTGCGTCGTGGCATGCCGCTTGGAGAACGAGACGCCGCTGACCAAGTTCAACACGTGGATCGAGAGCTGGGACGTTGAGGATGGCAACGGCTATGTGCGCCGCTCCAACGTACCCAAGCAGTGCAACCACTGCGACAACCCCGCCTGCGTGGAGGCCTGCCCCACCGGTGCGAGCTACATCGCCGAGGACGGCACTGTGCAGATCGACGACGAGAAGTGCGTCGGCTGCGACGCCTGCGTGGCTGCCTGCCCCTACGAGGCCCGTTACCATGTGGACGATGAGAACATCGTGCGCAAGTGCACGTTCTGCCACCACCGCACCCAGCTTGGCATGCTGCCTGCTTGCGTGGGTGCCTGCGTGGCCGGCGCCCGTATGTTCGGCGACCTCAACGACCCCGACAGCGACATCAGCAAGGCCATCGCTGCCGCCGGCGAGACCGACGTGCTGCTGCCCGAGGAGGGCCTGGGTCCGGAGATTCACTACATCGGTCTCAACAGCGCCCTTGCCATGAAGCGCGTCTCCAACGTGCAGCAGGGTGGCAACGTCAAGACGCCTTACGAGGCGTAAGTAGCGTTCTGATACTGGGCGGCGTGCGCTGTGGGCGCCGCCCAGCGCTTTGGCGCGAGGCGCGTGAGGTGGGAGCCAGATGCGGATGCCGTTGACGCTGTAGGTGTGCGGCACGCGTGGGCGCCGTTTGGTTGTGATGCGCCCGGTGATGCTGTCGCATGTGGGCGCCGTGAGATAAAGCACCTGGCGCGCGCCTCGTTTGATGCGCACCGATGTAAGAAGGGTGGCCGTGCCACGTGCGCGGCCACCCGTTTGTATGCAAGTGCCGGGCTCGAGCCGGGCTGTGGGAAGAAGGGGAACTCATGGGTCAGCAAACGGACATGGAGCTGGAGCAGCGCGCTCTGGACGCACGCGGCCGCGCCGTCACGTTCGACGTGTGCGCGTCTGCGTTTTTGAACGAGCCGAGCGAGCAAGTGCTTGCCGACGTGGCGCTTGTTGGCCAGGCGCTTGGCGCCGAGTTCGAAGGCCTGTCGGGAGAAGTGTCTGCCGAGGAGCTCGCCGAGCTGCGCCGTTGCTTCAACGACGTGCTCTTTGTTGCCGTGAGCCCGCGCTTTGTGCCGCTGCAGGAGAGCTGCCTGGTGGGAAGCGGCGTCGGCTCCGACGGCAAGATGCACTACGGCAGCGTGCAGAGCTCAAGGTCCGACCATGTGCAGCGCTGCTACAAGGCCGCCGGCTTCGATATGACGGCGGTGCCTGCCTGCCCGGTGGTCAAGGGTACCCTGCGTTGCGACTCGCTTGCCTGTGAGCTGGCATTTCTTGCCTACCTGGCAAACGGCGAGTCCCTTGCTTGGCAGAAGGGCGCGGCCGAGGAGGCCCTGCACTGGAATCGCCTGGCCGCTGAGTTCGCGCATGACCATGCCCGCGTGTGGTTCGCCACGGCACGCGACCGCATGGCAACCGTGGGCGCCGCGTTCTATGCACATGTGTGCGACCTGGCCATTCGCGCCCTCGAGGTGCCGCAGGACTAGGGACTGTGGCCCGCTCCGTTCCTGCATGCTTGCATCGCCGAAAGCGCCGTCGATGCACTTTATGGCGAAGGCACCGAGTTGTGACCGGCCCTGTTCCTGCACGTCTGCTTCCTGGTGTTGTCCTATACTGTCGCCATTGTTTTACATAAGACACTTGCGAGGCCTCTGGGCCCCGCGCTGGCACAGGAGAGGACACCATGAGCAACCAGAGCATCGACACCGTATGTGTCCAGGGCGGGTACACCCCCGGCAACGGCGAGCCGCGCCAGATTCCAATCGTGCAGTCCACCACGTTCAAGTACGACACGAGCGAGGATATGGGCAAGCTCTTTGACCTCGAGGCATCGGGCTACTTCTACACGCGCCTGCAGAACCCCACGAACGACTACGTTGCCGCAAAGATCGCCCAGCTCGAGGGCGGTACGGCCGCCATGCTGACCTCTTCGGGTCAGGCGGCGAACTTCTTTGCACTGTTCAACATCTGCGAGGCCGGCAGCCACATTGTGGCCTCCTCCTCCATCTACGGCGGCACGTTCAACCTCATCAGCGTGACCATGGCGAAGATGGGCATCGAGGCCACGTTCGTTTCGCCCGACTGCACGCCCGCCGAGCTCGACGCGGCCTTCCAGGACAATACGCGCGCCGTCTTCGGCGAGACCATCGCCAACCCGGCGCTCACGGTGCTTGACATCGAGAAGTTTGCCAATGCCGCGCATGCCCACGGTGTACCGCTCATCGTGGACAACACGTTCCCCACGCCGGTCAACTGCCGTCCCATCGAGTGGGGCGCCGACATCGTGACGCACTCCACCACCAAGTA
>USJP01000335.1 GCA_900555105.1 uncultured Coriobacteriaceae bacterium
AGGCGCAGACGCGCACGGTGACCGACGCGCGCGGTGAGGTTGAGATTCCTACTAACCCCCAGCGCATCGTGGACCTTTCGGGCAACTCTGACATGCTCAAGATCTTTGGCTTCGACGTGGTGGGCACCGCAAACTCCGATGCCTATGACTACACCAAGTTCCCCGCCTATCTTGAGGAGGACCTGGCCGGTGCCGCGATTCTGGGATACAGCTACCAGGACACCATGGACATCGAGGCGATTCTTGCCCTCGACCCCGACCTCATCATCATCTCCGGTGTGCAGGAGAAGATGTACGACCAGTTGCAGAGCGTGTGTCCCACCATCATGATCCAGCTTGCCCAAATCAACTGGAAGGAAGACGTGCAGGCTTTCGCCAAAGTGCTCGACTGCGAGGACAAGGCCACCGCATGGCTTGAGTCCTACGAGGCCAAGGCTGCCGCCATGGGTGAGAAGATTCGCGAAGAGTACGGCGAGGACACCACGTACCTGTCGTTTTTGGCCAGCGGTGGCCAGCTCTACATCTTCGACGCCGCCGGCTTCGGCATGGTGATGTACGAGGACATGGGCCTGGCCAAGCCCGAGGGTATGCCACAGCAGGAAAACGTTTCGCTGCCCGTCGTGGATTACGAGGGACTCGCCGCTATTGACGCTGATTTCATCTTTGCCATCGGCACCGACGAGGACCTCAAGGCGCTCAACGAGAGCAAGCTGTACCAGATGATGCGCGCCGTGCAGGACGGCAACGTCGTGGAGCTGCCCGCGAGCCCCTATTTCAACCAGGGCTACGGCTGCATCGGCAAGGACACGCTGGTGAGCGAGTTCCCCTACCTCATCGCAGGCGAGGACCCCGCCGAGGCTCGCGTGAAGGCTCGCGAGGACATGGCCGAGGAGGGTGCCGAGGCAAGCGCTGCCGATGACAAGCAGTCCGAGGAGGGCGCGTCCGACGACAAGGGTGCCTCGGAGGCTGCCGACAAGGCGAAGTAAGGTCGTTTGCTCTTCGAGAGCCGAGCCGGGGTCTGGGACACAAAGTGCCTGGGCTCCGGCTTTTTGGTGTCGGATGGTATGCAGGGGTAGGTGATTCATGAACGACAAGGTCAAACGCACTGTCGTGTTTGCTGTGGGCATTGCGCTTGTTACGGTGGGTGTCCTTGTGTCGGTGAGCGTGGGAGCCAAGAATATCGCGCTGCCCGATGTAATGGGTGCCATTTTCAACTACGACGAGGGCATCCTCGAGCATGTGCTTGTGCATGACGCAAGGTTGCCGCGCGCGCTGTGCGCCGTGTTTGTCGGCGGCGTGCTTGCGCTTTCGGGTGCAATGATGCAGGGCGTGCTGCGCAACCCCGTGGCTGAGCCGTCGATCATGGGAGTGAACCAGGGCACGACGCTTATGGTTTCCATTGCGCTTGTGGCGGGCCTGGCGGGAGGGACTCTGGGCGGGTTCTTTATGGCGCTCGTGGGGGCTGCCGTGAGCGGCGGGTTGCTGCTGCTCTTCACCCTCACCAACTCGGCGAACCAGTCAATGGCGCGCATCTTGCTGGCGGGCACGGCCATGAGTACGTTTTTCCTGGCGCTTGCTACCATGGTGGGCCTTCTTGGCAATCGCTCCCAGGAACTGGCGTTTTGGGTAGCCGGAGGCCTGCGGCAGACGGGTTGGACCCAGGTCGCGGTTCTTGCCGTGATTGGAGGGGCCTTCTCCGCCTTGGCCTTCGCGTGGTCGGGCAAGGTGAACGTCTTGAGCCTGGGTGACGAGTTCGCCTGCGGTCTGGGCATACGTCCCGTGCGCGTAAAGCTGCAGGTCGTGGCGATGCTTGTGCCCTTGTGCGGCGTGGCGGTGGCCGTTGCGGGCAACATCGGCTACATCGGCCTGTTCATTCCTCACATCATGCGCCGCGTGATAGGCAATGACTATCGCGTGCTCATGCCGGCGTCGTTTGTGTTCGGTGCGGCGGTGCTCGTGTGGGCCGATATTGCAGCACGCATGGTCATGGCACCCTATGAGCTGCCGGTCGGTCTGTTCACGGCAATCATCGGCGTGCCGGTGTTCTTGCTTTTGGTGAGAGGGGAGAAGCACTGATGAGACTCCTTCCTTGTGTTGGCGTGGGGGCGCGCAGCTGGCTGCCCGGGGTCGTGGCCGTCGCGGTGTTTTTGGCGGCGGTGTGCGTCTCGCTCATGGTCGGCAGCTACACCATGACGCCGGGCGAGGTCGTGGCCACGCTCATGGGCCAGGGGAGCAAGCTACAGAACTTCGCCGTGCTTCAAACGCGCCTGCCGCGCACGGTGCTTGCGGTTCTCGTCGGCACGGCGCTGGCGTTTTCGGGCGGCATCCTGCAGGGCGTGACGCGCAACCCCTTGGCCGAGCCGGGCATGATTGGCATCAACGCAGGTGCGGCGCTCGCCGTGGTGCTGTGGATCTCCGCCCAGACCAGCGCATATTATTCGCAACTTGACCTGTTCACCTTCGTGGGCATGCCCGTCGTTGCGGCTATGGGAGCGCTTCTCTCAACGGGGCTTGTATACGCGCTTT
>USJP01000336.1 GCA_900555105.1 uncultured Coriobacteriaceae bacterium
CGCGGATCTTGAACGGACGGCCGGTGACCAGCTGGTCGATCATGGAGTCCGCCTGGCACTGGACCATGCCGGAGTTGGTGATCATCTCGTAGTTGGAGCCGATGCGCTCTTTCTCTTGCTCGGGGGTGAAGACCTCGCGGGGATCGGGCGGCAGCCAAACCTCGGTGTTGTACGGGTCGTGCACGGTGATCATGCCACCGGGGATGTCGATCTGGCCGGTGATGCACCACAGGTTGCACAGTGCCTGGGAAGCGGTGACGCACTGCAGGTTCATGTCGATGGCCAGGCCCCACTGCACGGCCGTCGGCTTCTCGGACATGTACTTCGCAGCGGCGATGATGTCTTCCTTGTCAAGCCAGGTGACCTCAGAGGCCCAGTCGAGGTTGTAGGGCTCGCAAGCCTTCTCGTACTCCTCGAAGCCGTAGCACCATTTCTCGACGAACTCGTGGTCATAGAGGTCGTTTTCCATGATGTATTTGCCCATGGACAGTGCGAGCATTGAGTCGGTGCCGGGGCGAATCTGCAGCCAGAGGTCTGCCTTCGCAGCGAGCCAGGTCAAACGCGGGTCGACGACGATGAGCTTCGAGCCGCGCTTCATGCAGTCGACGACCCAATGGCCGAGGTTGCCGTCAGCATTGGCGATAAGCGGGTTGTTGCCCCAGACGAAGATGTTCTTCGGGGCGACCCATTCGGGATTGTCGTAGCGGTCGGGGAACTGCATCGAGAAGTCGGGGCAGGTGTAACAGCCCTGGATGGTGTTCGCGGCTGCAACGCGGGGAACGTAGCACGCGTTGCCGGAATGGAAATACGAGTATTGGATTGAGCCGAGCGCATAGCCCAGGCGTGCGTTAATCGGCGGTGTGACGCGGCCGGTGCCGGATGCGAAGATGATCGCCTTTCCGCCGTACTCATCGCGAATCTTGGTGAACTTCTCGTCGATCATGTCGTAGGCTTCTTCCCACGTGATCCGCTCCCACTTGTCCGCCTTGCCGCGGAACTTCGGGTCGCGCTTCATCGGGTGGAGCAGTCGGTCGGGATGGTAGATCGCCTCGGCTACGTCGAGGCAGCGCATGCAGAGGCGCCCCTGGTAGTACGGATTCTCCTCGTCGCCTTCGACCTTGATGAACTTGCCGGTCTCCTTGTCCGTATACACGATGACGCCGCAGCCGTCATGGCAGCCCGGCGCAGACCAGGCGGCCGACCTGGTGCAGATCATGCCGTCCTCTTCCCACTGCCAAGGCACGTCTCCGCCGGTGTACATGACAGGCGGTTCGTTGAAGAACGTGGGGCGCATTCCCTTCGACTCGTCGCTGTCGTGGGGAATGTCGATTCTCATTGTCATTTGAGTCACTCTCCCTCTCCTAGAGCTTTCCACTAATGGCTCACTCGCCGTGATAGAAGTCGAGAGTGGTAAGGCCTCCTTCCTTAGCGCCCTCCGCTTCTACCTTTTCGGTGGCTCACACGTTAGGACGCAAAATCGAGGATGGCTTGACCGCAGGAGTTCCAAAAGTGAGATTGGAACTCGCTTGATGAGGGGCGGTACGCTACGTATGAGGTATTGAGCTGGAGAAATACGTTTTCATTGAAATTTCGGCCCAGAGGGTGCGCTTATTTGGACCGACAATTATTGCTCTTGGTCCAGAAGCGCGATGAGTTCCTGTTGCGAGTGGACGCTCGCCTTGCGGTAGATGTTCGACATATGAGTCTTGGTGGTGCTCTCGGAAATGAAGAGCTTCTCAGCGATGGCCTTCGCATTGCGCCCTTGCGCGGCCCACGTGAGCACTTCCGCTTCGCGCGGAGATAGCTTGCAGCGCTTTACCAGGCGGGCGCAGCGCTTTTCAAGCGAGCTGTCCTGTGCGGCTTTTGTCGGCATGTCGACAAAAGTGATGGTACGGTAGCCGGGGACGGAGGATTCTTCGTCGAAGGGCAAAAAGAACAAGGATGCCAAGATGAAGGATGCGACGATGGCCAAGGTGACGACAAGGCTTGCATCCTGCGCCTCGCTTGCCACGGTGAGCGTGCCGACGAGCAGGCCTGCGGCGAATCCGCAGTTGGCGGCAAGCTTTCCCCAGGTGGAGGTGTAAAGGACAGGGAATTCTTTCGCTGCAGCGAGTACCGCCAGGCAGCCGCAGTGCACGGTGCGGAAGAGAAACCAGCATACCACCATCACGCCGAGGGCCACGATGGCGAGCGCGTCCCCAGGCGCGAGATAGAGGAGCAGCGCGCACGCGACGATGGCGGAGAAGAGGCGAAGCGCGCCCGAGTAGAGCATTGATCGACGGTTTCCCATCGCCGAGGAGATGATGGCATCGACGAGAATCGCCGCCGCGCCCGCAATGAGCACGTTTGCGGTCCCGGTGCGGAACAGCAGGATGAAGGCGTATCCGAACGCCACGTTGAGAGTGGCGCTTAGGATGTCGAGATGGTGGGTTCCCTTAAAGAATGTCGCCACGGGTTTGACGGACCTGTCGGGCTGGGGGCGGCGGCGGGGGTTTATGAACATGACGAGCAGCATACTTGCGAGCA
>USJP01000337.1 GCA_900555105.1 uncultured Coriobacteriaceae bacterium
GAGGTGACGGAGCTTCTCCATGTCGCCCTGCATCATCTTCGACACGGGCACGCCCGTCCAGGCGCTCACCACAGCGGCGATCTCGTCTGCAGTGACCTCTTCCTTGAGATTGGCACCGGCTTCCTGCTTGGCACGCAGGCGCTGCTCGGCGTCGCGGTAGTCGGCCTCAAGCTTGGGGATCGTGGAGTAGCGCAGCTCGGAGGCACGCATGAGGTCGCCGGAACGCGTGGCGCGCTCCTCCTCGATGCGGGCCTCATCAATCTGGCTCTTGAGCTGCTGCACCAGGTCGATGATACCCTTCTCGTTCTGCCAGGCTGCCTTGGCGGCATCGAGCTTCTCGCGAGCGTCGGCAATCTCGTGGCGCAGGGTCTGCAGGCGCTCGGCGCTGGCCTCGTCGTCCTCCTTCATGAGCGCCTGCTCCTCGATCTGCATCTGAGTGAGCTGGCGCTCCTGAGCGTCAATGTCGCTGGGCATGGAGTCAAGCTCCATCCTCAGGCGGCTGCCGGCCTCATCGACCAGGTCGATGGCCTTGTCGGGCAGGAAACGGTCGGTGATGTAGCGGTCGGAGAGCTGGGCTGCGGCCACAAGCGCCGAGTCGGTGATGCGCACGCCGTGGTGAATCTCGTACTTCTCCTTGATGCCACGCAGGATGGAGATGGTGTCCTCCACCGTGGGCTGGTCGACCATGACAGGCTGGAAACGCCTGGCAAGAGCGGCATCCTTCTCGATGTACTTGCGATACTCGTCGAGCGTCGTGGCGCCGATGGCATGCAGCTCGCCACGGGCAAGAGCGGGCTTCAAGATGTTGGAGGCATCCATGGAGCCGCCCGAGGCGCCGGCGCCCACGATGGTGTGCAGCTCATCGATAAACAGAATGACGTTGCCACCGGCCGCCGCGACCTCCTTAAGCACGGCCTTCAGACGGTCCTCGAACTCGCCACGGTATTTGGCGCCTGCCACCATGGCGCTCATGTCAAGCTCGATGAGCTCGCGGTCACGCAGGGTCGAAGGCACGTCGCCAGCAACGATGCGCTGCGCGAGGCCCTCGACGATAGCCGTCTTGCCGGTACCGGGCTCGCCGATGAGCACGGGGTTGTTCTTCGTGCGGCGCGAAAGCACCTGCACCGTGTGACGAATCTCCTCGACACGGCCGATGACCGGGTCGAGCTTGCCCTCGCGGGCCAGGTCGGTCAGGTTGCGACCATACTGCTTGAGTGCCTCAAACTGGGGCTTGCTCTCGGCATCGGTCACGCGCGAGTCGCCGCGGAGCTGCTCGTAGGCGTCCTGCACGCGCTTGGCCGTCACACCGGCGTCGTTCAGGATGCGACCGGCGTCACCCTTGTCGCCTGCAAGCGCGATAAGCAGGTGCTCGGTGGTGGCAAACGAGTCGCCCATCTTCGAGGCGAGCTTCTGCGAAGCATCGAGCACGCGCATGAGCCCCTGGCTCATGCCGGCCTGCGATGCGCCACTCACGCGAGGCTGACTTGCCAGCTTCTCGTCAACGACAGCCTTGAGCTGGGCGGGGTCTGCGCCCACGCGCTCGATGATGGCATCGAGGTTGCGCTCAGAACTCTCAAGCAGGGCCTTCAATAGGTGAAGGCTTGTAACTTCTGAAGCCTCCATGTCGGAGGCAACGCCCACGGCTTCCTGCAAAGCGGCCTGGGCGGTCATTGCGAATTTGTCAATCCTCATATGTGTCACCCATCCTTCTCGGTGCCCATATCCTTCTTCTCAAGGTCGGACACTCCCGCCAGCAGCGCCAGCGGGCTCTTACCGCCCTCGGCATACGGCATGAGGGCGGTAATGGTCTCGCGCATCCGATACTCGTGGACCTGTTCGCGCAGTTCCTTGATCTCGGCGCGCAGCTGCTCTATCTCGGCGTCGCGCTCATCCATCTGGGTCTTCATGTCCAGGATGCGCACAACGCCAGCAAGGTTGATGCCCTCGTCGGTCAGACGACCGATGAGGTCGAGCCGCTCGATATCGGCCTGTGAGTACAGGCGCGTGTTGCCCGAGCTGCGGCGCGGGTTCACCAGACCCTTGCTCTCGTAGATGCGCAGGGTCTGGGGATGCATGCCGGTGAGCTCGGCGGCAACCGAGATCATGTACAGCGGGCGGTTTCTCTCGTCGTCGTTTCTCGAGGGCATCTTGGATTACCTCTTATCCTTGAGCGCGCCGCGAGGGTCACGCTTGTCATGGTCGCGCAGGCGCTCGAGTGCCTCGCGCTCCTCATCGGTCAGGTCGCGGGGCACAGCAATAGCAATCTTCAAGGAGCCGGTCGAGCCCTTGTGCTTCACGTCGGGGGCGCCCATGCCCTTAAACCTGAAAACCTTGCCAGGCTGGGTGCCGGCGGGAATCTTGAGCTTGAGGTCCTTGCCGTTAGGAGCAGGCACAACGACCTCGGCACCCAGGCACGCCTCGTACACACTCACAGGCAGGTCCATATGGATGTCGGCCCCGTCGCGGGTGTAGAAGGGGTGCGCCGCCACGCGCGTGGTCACCACGAGGTCGCC
>USJP01000338.1 GCA_900555105.1 uncultured Coriobacteriaceae bacterium
GGCTTGTCGCGTACGACCATCATGTATTACGAGTCGCTCGGCATCGTGACTCCTACGCGCGAGGGTGAGCAGGCGCGTCGCATGTATAGCGACACCGATATGTGGCGGCTCATGAGTGCCGTGCTGCTCAAAAACGTCGGTATTTCCCCGAAGGACCTGCCTGGTTACCTGGCAGATCAGCCGTTTACAGCCGCGCGTTGCAGAGAGTATACGCGCTTGCTCGAGCACGACATTGAGTATCGCCAAGCCTTGCTCGACCGCATGCGTCTGTACGACGCTATGTGTGCCCACACGGGGTATGTCGGGCTCTGCGACGTGCCTGAATACTATTTCTGCCCCGATGCAGCGGACGCAGGCTACAAGGCTTTCCCTGAAGACGAAACGCTTGACCTGCTTATTGCGCATATGCCCATTGGCGGATTGGGGAGTCTGCGTGATCCTGCGGTAGGTGAGGGTGCCGACCGCCTTGGTGGCGCCGTGCATTGGGGGCGCACCGTGCCCGTGCGGTTTGCCCATCTCATCGACGGATTGAAAGCTGAGGGTCTCCAAGTCTTTGGCGGCTGTGCGTGCGTGTGCTGCATTCTCTCGATGCAGGATATCCGCCGCTCAAACGGCATATCCGAGCGGGCGCGTGCCAAGATGCTCCGCTACATTGATGACAACTCGCTCACAATATGCGGCCCCTCCTTCAGCCCCTTTTCCCTGCCTTCCGACCATGGCTTTACCTTTCCTATTTGTGTGCCGGTGCAGTGCCGAGATTAGGTGTGATTTGGTGGTGTAGGCGGGGCGCGCGATGGGTCCCTGGTGCTTGGTTTGAAAACGTGTGAGGCGGGGTCGGGCGTCGGATGAGCCTCTGCGTACTCGCTCGCTCATGCTCTTTTCGGGCGGACGGGCGAGTCGGGCGAGTTGGGCGGTGCGACTGCCGTATAGTAGTCGGCACATTCGGGGCGCAAGAGGCGCTCCCGGGGGCTGCCCGATAAGGCGGGCACCCATACCGTGAGGCTTGCTACGTCCAGTGCCGATGAAGCCGCGCCGCCCGTTTACGGAGCGGTCGTGCGCCTGGATACGTGCCGAGCGCCGCCTGTACGCCGCGCCGCTTCCTCACGCCACAACCCATACGGCCTTGCAGCCGCGGTGTGCCTGGCATTTTGCCGCCGCCCGGTTTGGCGTTCGCAGGGCACAGATTGGACGTTTGTACGTGAACACCAACGAAATAACCCGCTTTGACCAGCTCGGACTGTCCGAGAAGGTTCTTGCCGCCGTTGCCGAGATGGGCTACGAGGAGCCCTCGCCTGTGCAGCGCGGCGCTATCCCTGCAGTGCTCGAGGGCCGCGATGTCATGGCCGCTGCTCAAACCGGCACCGGCAAGACCGCTGCTTTCCTGCTCCCCACGCTCGATCGCCTTGGCCATGCCGCCAAGGGCCAGGGTGTTCTCATGCTTGTTGTGACCCCCACCCGCGAGCTTGCCCAGCAGATTGAGGCCTGTGCGCGTGTCATCTGCAAGCAGACCGGGCACCGCTGCGCCGTCGTCGTGGGTGGCGTGGGCTACGAGCCGCAGAAGGCTGCCCTTGCCCGCGGCTGCGACGTGCTCATCGCCACGCCCGGCCGTCTCATCGACCTTATCGACCAGGGTGCGGCCAATCTTTCTGACGTGTCCGTGCTCGTGCTCGACGAGGCCGACCGCATGCTCGACATGGGCTTTGCACCCGCCATGCGCCGCATCGTTGCCAAGACGCCTGCCACGCGCCAGACGCTGCTGTTCTCGGCCACCCTGGGCGATGACGTGCTCTCTACTACAAAAGAGCTGGTCAAAGACCCTATTCGCGTGGAAATCGCCCACAAGGGCACCGCAGCGCAGACCATCGACCAGTACGTTCTCGGCGTGGCTGAGAAGGAGAAGGTCCGCATCCTCATTGACGTGCTCAAGCGTGAGGGCTCCAAGCGCGTCATCGTGTTCTGCCGCGGCAAGTATCGCGCCGACATGGTGTGCCGCAAGCTCAACAAGGCCGGTATCACCGCGGCCGCCATCCACGGCAACCGCACGCAGGGCCAGCGTGAGACTGCGCTGCGCCGCTTTGCCAACGGTGAGGCCGACGTGCTGGTGGCCACCGATGTGCTTGCCCGCGGTATCGACATCGCCGAGGTCTCCTTCGTGGTGAACCTCGACGTGCCCAGTGACGCCGAGGACTACATCCACCGTATCGGCCGCACGGGCCGCGCCGGTCAGTTTGGCTGGGCGCTTACTTTCGTGGCCGAGGCCGAGTACTTTGACCTGCGCGACATTGAGGCGCTCATGGGCAAGCTCGTGCCTGACTTCCCGCGCGCCGAGGGCATTGACTGCGGCGCGAACGCTTTCGTGCCCGACCCCGATCGCAAGCCTACCGACAAGCTGCCGAGCAAGAAGGCCCGCAAGAAGATGCTCGAGCAGAAGGCGGCTGCCGAGGCGGCGGGCGAGGCTGGTCGCAGCGTGCAGTCGGGCGTGTCGCAGGCCGGCGAGGCC
>USJP01000339.1 GCA_900555105.1 uncultured Coriobacteriaceae bacterium
TGGCCTCGTAGGCCTCGGGGTATTGCTCCTTGAAGTTCTCCAAGGCGGCGGTCCATGCAAGCGGGCACACGATGTTCACGTTGATGCCGTCCGGGCCCCACTCGGTTGCCGCGACGCGCGTCAGGCCGCGGATTCCCTCTTTGGCGGCCGCGTAGGCGCACTGCCCGTAGTTGCCGAACAGGCCGGCGCCGCTTGCGAAGTTCACGACGGAACCCTTCGTCTCCTTAAGATGAGGGTAGCACGCTTGCATGTAGTAGAAGGCGGCGTAGAGGCCGGAATAGATGGCGAGGTCAAACTGCTCGGGGGTGTGGTCGGCGAGCGTGACGCCCGACGCGGACGCCTGCGCGTTGTTCACAAGGAAATCGATGCGCCCGAACTTGGCCATCGCCTCGTCAACAACGCCCTGCGCAACCGCCTTGTTGTCAGCGGACGCGTTGATGTCTGCCTGCGCGGTCAGCACCTCGATGCCGTAAGCGCTCTCGAGCTTCTCCTTCGCGGCGTCGAGTTTCTTCACGTTGCGCCCGGTGATGACGAGGTTTGCGCCCTCTTTGGCGAACGCTGTGGCGATGCCGTAGCCGATAGAGCCGGCGGAGCCGTCCTTCAGCGCCGCGAAGCCGGCGCCCGTGACGATGGCCGTCTTTCCACTGTAGAAGCCCATGGGTCCTCCTTATTGATGGGGATTTCCCCTGCGATTGGGGTATGGGCCGATTCTAGCCATATGTGGCTTGCGAGGTAGCAATCAATTCCTGCGAGCTTGCCCAGCGGTAGATTCTACCCGTCATGCGTGTTGAGGCGAAGGCTGGTGATGGCGCGTGCTGGCAAGAGGAGGAGCTGCGAGGGGCAAGGCGGGCGGGGTGTGCTTGCGCGGAGGGGGAAGGAAGGGGGAAGAAGGGGAAATGCGCCGCAACGGGTGATAACGGTGCGCTTGCAAACCCCCATACCGCTGATGGCCGCAGATTCCCGCTTCGGCGATTGGGGTTTGCGGGCTTTCATAGCGTAATGGTAGGGTGAGGAAACCGTGATGACGATGCATGCCATACACGTGTCACATCTTATCACATTTCATCACTTAAACGATGAGGGGGTCATATGGCAAGACTATCGGTCGCGCCACGTGCCAAAGACGACGCCAAGTTCGCAACGTTTTTGGACGAGTATGAGCGCAGGGTGGAGGCCACGCCGCCTGGCATGTGCGCTGTGGCGATGCAGCTCGACCTGCTGCGTGCGGGCGGATGCCAAACGTGTGGCAAGTGCGTGCCGTGCCGCGAGGGGATAGCCCATATCGAGACACTGCTCGAAGAGGTTCTCGCGTTCGACGCCGAGCCCGATGTGCTCGACGAGATCCGTGCTCAGGCCACGGTCGTGCGCGACACTGCCGATTGCGCTATCGGCTGGCATGCGGCCGAAGTGCTCCTTGCGGGCCTCGATACGTTTAAAGAAGAGTTCGAAAGCCACGTCAAGCAGGGGCAATGCCGCGAAGGTGTCGCGCAGACGGTGCCGTGCGAAACGCTGTGCCCGGCACACGTGAACGTGCCGGCATACATCGCGCTTGCGGGGTTGGGGGACTATGCCGGGGCGATCGGCATGATTCGCAAGGACAACCCGTTCCCCACGGCGTGCGCGTTCGTGTGCGAGCATCCGTGCGAGAAGCGCTGCCGCCGCACGCTCATTGATGCTCCGATCAACATTCGCGGCATCAAGAAGTTCGCGGTGGACCAGCTCGCCGCAGATCAGGTGCCAACACCTGCCCCCGCCGCGCCCACGGGCAAGAAGGTCGCCATCGTGGGTGGCGGCCCCTCTGGCCTGACCTGCGCATACTTCTGCGCCCTTATGGGACATGAGGTGCACGTGCTCGAGATGCGCAAGCAGCTCGGCGGCATGATGCGCTATGGCATCCCGGCGTATCGCTTCCCGCGCGAACGCCTCGACGAGGACATCCGCGCCATCGTGTCGGCGGGCAACGTTACTGTGCACACGGAGTGTCGTATCGATG
Source organism: uncultured Coriobacteriaceae bacterium (assembly GCA_900555105.1). Taxonomy (GTDB): domain Bacteria; phylum Actinomycetota; class Coriobacteriia; order Coriobacteriales; family UMGS124; genus UMGS124. Next base: position 1,994 of record USJP01000339.1, read on the forward strand.
CTGAGGGCATGCGCCGTCTTTCGGAAGAATACGACGCGGTGTATGTGGCCATCGGCGCCCAGGGCGGCAAGACCTTGAAACTCGAGGGGGCCGACGCCGAGGGCGTCATGAGCGCCGTCGACCTGCTCACCAAGATTGGGGACGACGAATACCCCGATTTCACGGGCAAGAACGTGGTGGTCATCGGCGGCAGCTACATCGGCTGCTTCACCGCCCAGTATCTTGCACGGGAGGGCGCCATGTCCCCGGACGAACTGTTCTTCTCCATGACCCACAATTCCGACACCATGGAGCATATTCTCAGTCGTCTGAACCATTCGGACCGCAGCGTGGTGCTGCTGGAAAAGGGCAAGAAAATCGGTCTGGGCTTTGAATCCGGCACCAGCTGGCCCGTATTGGGCGAACTGGGGCGGCTGGGGGTACCGTTCCTCAAAAACACGCTGGTCACCGCCATTACCGTCTCCGGCGTGGACGCCGAGTATGAGCCGGACAACTGGGTGAAGG
>USJP01000340.1 GCA_900555105.1 uncultured Coriobacteriaceae bacterium
TCCCCTCCACCGACACCTACATCGAGAAGGACTCCTCGATCAACGAGGACATCGAAAAGCTGCGCCACCAGGCCACTGCCGACCTGCTCAGCCGCAGGGACGTCATCGTAGTCGCCTCGGTGAGCTGCATCTACGGTATCGGCAGCCCCGAGGACTACGCGGGCATGGCGCCCAACGTACGCAAAGACACCCCGCTTGACCGCGACGACTTCGTGTACTCGCTCATCGACATCCTCTACGACCGCGACGACTACGACCTGCACCGAGGCACTTTCCGCGTGCGCGGCGACGTGGTGGACGTCTTCCCGCCCTATGCCGAGCACCCCGTGCGCATCGAGTTCTTCGGCGACGAGGTCGAGGGCATCTACGAGGTTGACGAGGTCACAGGCGAGGTTCTCAACTCCTTTGACGCCGTTCCCATCTGGCCGGCCTCGCACTACGTCACCGAGCGCCCCAAGCTCAACCGCGCCTTGCAGACCATCGCCGAAGAAGAGGCCGCCCGCGTGGCCGAGTTCAAGGAGGCCGGCAAGCTCCTGGAGGCCCAACGCCTGCAGCAGCGCACCGACTACGACCTGGAGGCCCTCCAGACCATGGGCTTCTGCTCGGGCATCGAGAACTACTCGCGCCACCTCGACGGCCGCGCCCCCGGCGAGGCCCCCTACACGCTCATCGACTACTTCCCCAAAGACATGCTGTGCATCGTCGACGAGTCGCATGTGACGCTGCCCCAGGTACGCGGCATGCACGAAGGCGACCGCTCCCGCAAGATCTCGCTCATCGAGCACGGGTTCCGCCTGCCGAGCGCCCTGGACAACAGGCCCCTGCGCTTCGACGAGTTCGAGGCGCGCATCCCGCAGTTCGTCTTCGTGAGCGCCACGCCCGGCGACTTCGAGGAGCGCGTGTGCCCCGAACCCGTGGAGCAGATCATCCGACCCACAGGCCTGCTCGACCCCAAGATCGACGTGCGTCCCATCCGCGGACAAATCGACGACCTCATCTCCGAGTGCCGCGAGCACGCCGCCCGCCACGAGCGCGTGCTGGTGACGACGCTCACGAAGCGCATGGCTGAGAACCTCACCGACCACCTGCTCGACGAGGGCTTCAAGGTGGCCTACATGCACTCCGACACCGCGACGATGGACCGCGTGGAGATCATCCGCAAGCTGCGCAGCGGCGCGCTCGACATCCTCGTGGGCATCAACCTGCTGCGCGAGGGTCTCGACATCCCCGAGGTGAGTCTCGTTGCCATCCTCGACGCAGACAAAGAGGGATTCCTGCGCAACCGACGCTCGCTCATCCAGACGATGGGCCGCGCCGCCCGCAACGTGAGCGGCAAGGTCATCATGTACGCCGACACCATCACCGACTCCATGCGCGTCGCCATCGACGAGACGCAGCGCCGCCGCGCCCTGCAGGAAAAGTACAACGAGGAGCACGGCATCGAGCCGCGCAGCGTGCAGAAGGCAATCACCGACATCACAAGCTTCATCGGCGCTGAGGCTGGTAGCGGTGCCGACGAGAGCCTCTCGCAGACGGTGGCTGAGGAACTCTCGAGCCTGCCCAAAGACGAGCTCGCCCACATCATGGCCTCCATCGAGGACGACATGCGCGCCGCGAGCGAGAAGCTTGACTTCGAGGAGGCCGCGCGCCTGCGCGACCAGCTCGTACGCCTCAAGGCCCAAATCGAGGGCAGCGAGGAAGACGACGTCATGCGCGCCCTGAAGTCAAGCGCACGCAAGTCGGCGGGTATGGGTGCCACAGGCACGGCCAAGCGCTTCAACAAGCACGCCAAGCACTAAAGTTTCTTCTCCATCGGACACGCAAAGGGGCGGGCGCACAGCTGGCAATCACCACCCCTTCCTGTGCAACAGGATATGCGGAACGTGCCCTACGCCCTCACCAGGTACAGCTTGTCAGCGTCGAAGTGCAGGTTGATCACGTCGCCCGCCTTAGGGAGCTTGTCTTCGGGCACCTGGAGCTTGTCGACCTTCCACTGGATGAGCTTGCCGCCCTCGGGGGTCTTGAGCATCACGGAGCGTTCGAAGCGCGAGTCGCTCGTGCGGTGCACCTGGAGCCGGTAGGCGTTCTTGCCGCCAGCCTTCTCGGCATCGGCCGGATGCACGTAAAACGCGCGGATTCCCAGGTAGGCAAGGTCGTCGGGAATGGGCTTGTTCGTATGGAACGTCATGCCCCAGTCCGTGGCCTCGACAACGCCTTCGGCCACCTTGCGCGCCGCCGAGATGTTCTTGCAGCCCGAGAGCTTCACCGCGGCAAGCGTGTGCGGGTCGCCCACAATCTGCTTGGTGGGACCGATTTCGGCCACATGACCGTCGGAAATGACGCAGATGCGGTCGCAGAACCTGAACGACTCGTCGATGTCGTGGCTTACGTAGAGCACCGTGGTCTTCACGAGGTCGAGCATGTCGAGCAGGGTCTGCTCTAGCGAGCTCTTGAGGTAGGAGTCAAGGGCGGAGAACGGCTCGTCGA
>USJP01000341.1 GCA_900555105.1 uncultured Coriobacteriaceae bacterium
GCACGCGCAGCTTCTCATGCAGCTCCTGACGATTGCCGCCCTTCTTCACCGCGTCGTTGAGCATGGCAAGCGCGGCCGTGGTGCCAGGGCCGCCGCAGGTACCCACGCCGATAATCTCCAGGATGTCGGCGACCGAGTCGCCCACGGCAGGCGTAGGGGCAAGTGAGAGGTCGACGATGCCCATCTGCACACCGAGCCTGCGGGAAGCCTCGCGGGCCATGAGCTCGCCGACGCGCGTGATCTTGAACGAGGTGGCCTTGATCTTCTCGGCGACGGTCTGCATGTCGGCCGTCTTGGGGAGCTGCTTGAGGGCGGCCGCCATGACACCGGGGCCGGAGACGCCCACGTTGATGACCACGTCGCCCTCGCCCGAACCATGCACCGCACCGGCCATGAAGGGAGAATCTTCCACCATGTTGGAGAAGACGACGATCTTGGCGGCGCCGTAGCAATGGTCGTCCACGGTAGCCTCGGCGGCGTCCTTCACGGTCTGGGCCATCTTGAGCACGGCGTCCATGTTGATGCCGGTGCGCAGGCTCGCCACATTGACCGAAGAGCACACATGTTTGGTGGAGGCAAGCGCCTCGGGGATGGAGTCGATAAGGCGCATGTCGGCGTCGCCGATGCCCTTCTGCACCAGCGCGCTAAAACCACCCACGAAGTCGACGCCCACGGCCTCGGCCGCACGGTCCATAGCCTGGGCAAGCGGCGCGAGGTTCCTGGCACGGGTGGCCGCAGCAAGCTGCGCCATGGGGGTGACGGAGATGCGCTTGTTAACGATCGGGATGCCGTACTCGCGCTCGAGCTGGTTTGCCACCGGCACAAGACGCTCAGCGGCGTGCGTAAGGCGCTCATAGACCTTGCGAGCCATAACGTCGATGTCCTCATCGGCGCAGCTCATGGTATTGATGCCCATGGTGATGGTGCGAACGTCGAGGTTCTGCGACGCGACCATGTTGAGGGTCTCGCCGATTTCCTGGATGCTGATACCGGGCACGGGTGCCTCCTCGCATACGGGGCGCTGATGCGCACTCTTAAACCGAATATTTGTTTCGTATTTTATGCAGGATATATTACAGATAGAATCTTCTTTGCAGGTAAGCGCCGTATTCGCACACCTAAGGGCACAAACGACACGCGCAACCCCTACAATGCCAGGCGAAACGCATACGCCAGCACACGAGACGCGCTGAAATGACGCCCCGCCACATGCGCCAGCACACGAGGCACGCCGAAGCAACATCTCGTCGCATGCACCAGCACGCGGGATGTACATTCCGCCGGCGCATATGCACGCCAATTCTGCCCACCGGCCGCCATGGCCGCACCGCACCCACCGCGACACACATTTGGAGCCACATGCAAGACGAAGCACTCGACGGCGCGCACGTCATCCGCCCCGTCGCCCATATCAAGACGCCCTACCCTGTGAAGTTCGGCGTGCCGCGCCAGCCCGGGCTTGTCGACGCGCTGGAGGGCGTCGTGTACTTCGAGCCGGAGTTCCGCGACGCCGATGCCGTGCGCGGCCTTGAGACGTTCGACTATATCTGGCTCATCTGGGATTTCTCGCAGAACCATCGCGGCGGCAAGTGGACCCCCACCGTGCGCCCCCCTCGTCTGGGAGGCACGCGCCGCATGGGCGTATTCGCCACGCGCTCGAGCTTTCGCCCCAACGACCTGGCCTTATCGTGCGTCAAGCTGGCACGTGTGGAGCTCGACGAGGAATATCCCGACGGAAGCCGGGGGCCAGCCCTACACGTAATCGGCGCCGACATGATGGACGGCTCGCCTATCTACGACATCAAGCCCTACCTGCCCTTTTCCGATTCCAAGCCCGAAGCCGGCCACGGCTGGGTCGAAGCCGACGAATGGCACGAGCTCGAGGTGGACTTCGCGCCCGAGCTGCTCGCCCAGCTGCCGGCCCACCTGCACGAAGGCGCCTTCCAAGTGCTCGCCCAAGACCCCCGCCCCGCCCACGCCCGCGTGACCTCCCAAGGCCGCGACTTCTGGGTGACGCTTGAGAACTACGACATCCACTTCGAAGTGGAAGGCACCCAGCTCAGCGTGACCCGCGTGGTAGAGCTGACCCCCGAGGAGATGCAACGCCTCCGGGAAACCGGCACCATCCACTAACCCGTCGCACACGGGTCCCAGGATTCCCTCCGTGCTCAAACAGTCCTCGCTACGAGAAAAGGGTCCCTACGGGCCCTTTTCTCTTGCTGCGGAACTGCGCCGGAGGGAATCCTGAGACCCCACGGGAGTTTATGATGCCTCAAAAACCTCTCTAGAAACACGCCAACAAGCATGCCAATTCAAAGTAGAACAAGCGAGAACGCCACAGTCGCGAATGGGGCTCAGGAACTCTTCTGGCGCAAGAGTTCCATTCGGGGCCATCCCACAAGCAAAGTCCACTCACTCGCCAAGCAATCCCCAGACATCAACTAAGACCCGTGTACGCCTGACGCAAGGGCTCAGACCTTCCTCTG
>USJP01000342.1 GCA_900555105.1 uncultured Coriobacteriaceae bacterium
CGCATGGAGTCGCTTCACCTTGGTGATGAACGTCCTGCTCATGATTGCACTCGGCACCTTGCCCCTGTGCGATGCGGGTTGGGTGAGCCTGGGTGCGTGGGGAATCGCGCTCACCGTGCTCGTTGTTGCCATCCTGGCGTGGAGCATTGTGCTGTTCGTGCGCTATGGACAGAACGGTTCTCGCGCCGTGGGGCTCGCTCATGGCGATGACGAGATGCGCACCGACCAGGACGAGCATTGGAAGGCCGGTGTCTTCTACTGGAACCCCGATGACCCGGCCGTGTTCGTAGCCAAGCGTTTCTCCGTTGGCTGGACCATGAACTTTGCCCGTCCCGCGAGCTGGCTTTTCATCCTTGGCCTGTGCGCGCTCATCGTCCTTGTCGTCTTGCTGAGCATGCGCCTGGCGTAAGTCGGGCAGGGGATAGGGGTACGCGCATAAAGAGCATTGTCGCTCGGGGCTGTCTTGGGGATTTGAGACATGAATGGCCGTTGTAATCCCAGTTGATGGCAATTGAAAACAAAAGGCCTGGTACCAGAAGAATCCCGGTGCCAGGCCTTGCGTGTGAGTTATCGAAGCCGCCCCTTGCGGTGTGGGCACCCCTGGCGCTCAGTTATCGGCGCCCTCTGCCCGCTCGTCTATCCCTCAAAGGGGAACGCGTACTCCAGGCCCAGCTCGTCGCGTACGGCGGTGAGCTCGCGTTGGACCGACTCGCCCACGGGCACGCCCTTGTCCTTGCGGTCGAGCCAGACAAGGTACTCCTTCTCGCCGGCGGTGTAGATGCGCTCCTCGCCCGGAGCCTTCTCGGAGGCGCGCAGTGCACGGCAGATGTCGCCGGCCGTCTTGCGGAACACATCGGCGCCCATGAAGGCCTCGGGATCCACCACGAAGAAGAAGTGGCCCAGGTGGTACATCTGCGGGCTGCCGTCGGGCGCCACGCCGGTGAGCGCCTTCATGAACTGGCCGCCCGAAAGCGCCGCCGAGAGGATCTCGACCACGGCGGCATAGCCGTAACCCTTGTAACCTGCGAGTTCTTCGCCCACGCCGCCCAGGGGAGCGAGTGCCGCCTCGCCAGCGACGAGTGCGCGCAGAATCTCTTCGCTGTCGGTCATTGTCTTGCCGTCGTGGCCCACCACCATGCCAGCGGGCGTTGGCTTACCCTGGCGCGCGTAATACTCGATCTTGCCGCGCTGCACGATGCTCGTGGCGCAGTCGATGCAGAAGGGGAAGTCCTCATCGGTGGGAAGCGAGAAGGTGAGGGGGTTCGTGCCCATCATGTTTTCCACGCCGAAGGTGGGGGCGATGGAGGGGCGGGCGTTGGTGCCGGTGAGGCCGATGAGCCCCTGGCTGCTGGCCATGTTGGTCCAGTACCCGGCGATGCCGTAGTGCGTGGAGTTGCGGATGGCGCCGCCGGCCATGCCGCATGCCTTGGCTTTTTCAATGAGCCTCGTCATCATGTAGTGGCTCGCGACCATGCCCATGCCGTCGTGCGCGTCGATCACAAGTGTGGTGGGGGTTTCCTTGAGCACCTCGATCTGCGTGGTGGGCAACAGGGTTCCGCGGCGGATGCGGTCGAGGTAGATGGGCTTAAAGCGGTTGCATCCGTGGCTCTCGATGCCGCGACGGTCGGCCTCAAGCAGCACGTCGGTGCAGATTTCGGCGTCCTCGCGCGGCACGCCGTATCCCACAAACGCGTCGCACATAAAGTCGTGCATCAGCTCCCAGGGCACATAGGGGCGCGTCTCGGTCGTCTGTCCATGCGATGCAGCCATAGTGATACCTCCCGTGACAGGGCGTTTATTGCAAGCAGTTTGATTATTGCACGTTGGCGCGGGGAAGCCTACAGTTTCACGCGACGGAATCGCGCGCTGCGGGTCCGTCGCAATATGAAGAATTCGCGCGTCTTATTCCTTATTGATAATAATTATCAAAAAAGGTTTAGTATGTGCAGGTGTAAGACGGGTTGTGCAAACGGGGGAGACGAGGATGCCTCAGATTGACTCAAAGGCTTTTTACAAGCTGAGTTACGGCCTGTATCTGCTCAGCACGAAGTGGCAAGGCAAGGACAACGCCTGCATTGTCGACGCGGTGATTCAGTCCGCCGCCGAGCCCAAGTGCATCACGGTGTCGTGCATGGCGGGCAACTACACGCCCGAGCTCATCCGTTCCTCGCGCTGCTTCAACCTGTCGGTCCTGACGCAGGACACCCCCGCGGAGTTCTTCCAGCGCTTCGGCATGCAGTCGGGTCGCAGCGCCGATAAGTTCGCCGACCTCGAGGGCTTCGAGCGTACGAATAACGACCTGCTCTATTCCCTGCAGGCCAGCGCCGTGGTGTCGTGCGAGGTCATTGAGACGCTCGAACTCGGCAGCCACGTGCAAATCACCGCTCGCGTGGTGGAGGCGCGTTGCCTGCGCGACGCTCCGAGCCTCACGTACGCCGAGTATCGCGCTCGTCTCAAGGCGGGCTCCCGCGCCGTCCTTGGCCA
>USJP01000343.1 GCA_900555105.1 uncultured Coriobacteriaceae bacterium
ACCGTCACCCCAGTGCCACATCCAGCACCATCATCTCGCCAAAAACACCTCACACCAGTAGGCCGAACTCATCTACCAGGCATTTTGTTGTTTCTCAGCCTCAATTTTTCACGCCTCATACCGTCCTCGCCCCCGTGGGTCGATTTTGCGCGACCTGGTGTTTTGTTGATTCAAGCTGTCAAGCGCTGATACACTTGCGACTACGTGGCACAAGGAAGGCGTTCGGACACGGGGTAATCTTCGGCGCTAAAGCCGGCTAGTCCGCGACCGGCCTAAAGCAGCGCGCATTCAGGCGTGGGGGAACCAAGAAAGGCACACGATGAGCGAGACGACATCGCAAGGCTGCTCGCCCGACAAAACTGGCAAGCGTGTGTCTCGCACGGTCTGGCTTGCCGCAGCATGCGCCGTGGGCACCTATCAGCTCAGCATTACACTTCTCAACATGTCAGTCTTTCCACTCTTCAAGCCCGTGTTCTTGGAAGCCCGCGACATAGGCACGCTCTTTGCTGCTGCCCTGGCGCTCGCACTCTATTTGCTCCTGAGCAAGCATCCCCGACTTTGCCAGCCACGCACCTGGATGGGTGTCTCCGCAGCGTGCTACCTCGTCGGCGTGCCCACAATCCTTGCTGGAACATGGCTCGCAAATCCCGCGCTGCTTATTGCTGGCATGCTGCTGCGTTCCGTTGCCACCGTTTGGTTTGGCACCACCATCGTCTTGCAACTCACGAGCCTCGCCATGGGCCAAGGCGCCCGGCGCACCTTCACGGCCTTATGCGCCGGCTTTGCCTTAAGCTATGCACTCGAGCTCCTTGTGACAGCGCTCCCCCTCACGGCGCACCTGGCGATTTTCTTCGCGACGGGCCCCATCGTCATGGCGCTCACGTATCGCCCGTCTTTTTCACTCGTGAGCGATATGGCACAAAGCGCCCCCGCCTCCGAGCTGCGCGTCACAAACCCTCGCTCCTTCGTGCCGATAAGCAGCGCACTTTTTGTGACGCTCGTGCTGCTCAAGGCCTCTTTCGGCTTCGCGATGACGTTCTCGAGCGTCAACGCCACGCCTCAAACCACCGTACTGGCATGTATCCCCGCCCTGCTCGTCGCCTGCGCCCTGCTCGCATGCAATCACGTGGGACTCGACGCGCTCTACAAAGCCGCAATGCTGTGTGTGCTGGCGGGCTTTCTGCTGGTAAATCCCCTGATTGACTCACTGACGGGCCTGCCTGCAATGTCAAACGTGATGCTGCGTGCAGGGGCGGACCTCACACGCATGCTCGCCTTCATGCTCGTCGCCAACCTCGGCGCCCGCAACCCCATGGCCGCGACAGGTATTGCCCTGTTTGTAGGCGGCGCCAACTCCTTGGGCAGCGTTGCGGGAGCCCAGCTCGGTCTGCTCGCCAACGACGCACTCGCGCGTGATCCTGCGCTCTTCGCGCTGCTCCTTGCAATCATCGTGTTCGCCTTCGTCGCCTTCAACGTGCTGGCACCCGACGTCTTCAACTTCGACAAAACCGTGCGCGAGGTGGAGGCGGTGCGGCCCGTGAAGCAAATCGAGCAGGTAGACGCCCTTGCTCAAGCATGCAAGACGGCGGCTGCTGCATACGCGTTGACCCCGCGCGAGGCCGAGGCGCTCGAGCTCCTCGCGCATGGGCGCAACACGGCAGCCATCCAGGAGCGCATGGTCGTATCGCGTTCCACCGCCAAGACGCACGTACGCAACGTCTACGCCAAGCTTGACGTGCATTCTCAGCAAGATTTGATTAACCTGGTAGAAGGGCTGAAATAGCAGTGAGGGATCTAAACAGCGTCAACCTTTGGCTCGACGGTGCCCCGCAGGAAGTACGCGCAACCTGTGAGCGCCTCATGAGCGAGGTCGCGGCCATGCGCGACACACAGACCGTCTATCCCGCTCAGGACGACATCCTCAACGCGCTGGCATACACGGCGCCCGACGCTGTGCGCGCCGTCATCCTTGGGCAGGATCCCTACCATGAGCCCGGGCAGGCCATGGGCCTGTCGTTCTCCGTGCCGCAGGGTCAAAAGCTTCCACCGAGCCTACGCAACATATATAAGGAGATGGCCGCCGATCTGGGATGCGAGACGCCAAAGTCCGGCGACCTTACCAGGTGGGCTGAGCAGGGCGTTTTGTTGCTGAACACGACGCTCACCGTGGCAGAGCACACCGCCAATTCCCACAGCAAGCTTGGCTGGCAGGTATTGACACACTACCTGGTCGAGAAGTGCTTCACGCTACCACAGCCCGTGGTGTTCCTGGCATGGGGCCGCTTCGCTGTGGGCCTGGTGGAAGAGGCTCGCCTGCACGCAGGCGCCGCAGGGGCGACGACGCTTGCCAACAAGTTCGTGCTGGCCTCCACACACCCCTCGCCGCTTTCGGCCAGCAGGTCGAGCGCAGGGTTGCCGGCGTTTCTCGGGTCGCGCCCGTTCTCGCAGGCAAACGAGCTGCTCGAGGGCGCGGGGGCG
>USJP01000344.1 GCA_900555105.1 uncultured Coriobacteriaceae bacterium
CCAAGCATGCTGATGCGTCGCGAAGCGTCCTTTGCCGCGCGTGCCTTCTCAAGTGCCTCTCCCATGAGCAGCCCCTTTCAAAAAGGTTAGAAGACCAAAAGCTCGTCGCGATGGATGAGCGCCACGCCGGCAAGCGAGGGAACAACACGGCCGACCATGTCGAGCTTCATGCCGCGCGTGAGCTCAGCCTCCTGCGAGGAATACGACGTGATACCGCGGGCGATGAGAACACCATCCTCGTCCTTGACCGCAATGACGTCACCGCGAGAGAACGTCCCGTTGACACGCGTGACGCCCACCGGCAGCAACGACCCGCCACCGGAGTGCAGGGCGGCACGCGCGCCGTCGTCGATGACGACGCTGCCGCAATCGTGCCCGGCAAAACCGATCCAGAGCTTGCGGGCCGGCTCGGGGGCATGCCCTGCGTCGGGCACAAAACGCGTGCCGATGTCGGCGCCCATGGCCACATCGTACAGAACGTTCTTCCTGCGGCCAAGACAGATGACCATCGAGGTGCCGGCAAGCTGCGTCGCACGTGCCGCACGCACCTTGGTCATCATGCCACCCGTGCCCACGGCACTCGACGAACCCGAAGCCAGGCCGAGAATGGAATCGTCAACCTTCTCGACGCGGGAAATGAGCTGCGCCGTGGGGTCGTTGTGAGGGTCGGCCGTATACAGGCCCTCGATGTCGCTCATGAGGACCACAAGGTCGGCACCCACAAGAGCACCGACGATGGCAGCAAGCGAGTCGTTGTCGCCGAACTTGATCTCGTCGACGGCAACGGTGTCGTTCTCGTTGACAACGGGCACGCAGCCCATCTCAAGCAGGCGTTCCATGGTGAGGCGCGCATGCAGGTAGGCGCTGCGCGACCCCGTGTCGTTGCGCGTGAGCAGGACTTGACCTATGGAGAGGCCCTCCTGGGCAAAGGCGCGCGCATAGGTCTGGACGAGCGCCACCTGACCCACCGAAGCGCATGCCTGAAGCACGTCGACCTCATGCGGGCGCGTCTCAAAACCAAGGGGCGCCAGCCCCGCCGCGATGGCGCCGGACGTGACGAGCACGACCTGGACGCCATCGCGCACAAGGTGGGCGATCTGACCGGAAAGGTCAGCAATGAACTCTTCGTCGAGATGGCCGCCTTGCCCCATGAGGGTCGAGGAGCCGATCTTGACGACGACGCGCTTCGCAGTCGGGAAGTCCGTCGCAAGCTCGCTAGTCACGAGGCTCACCCTCGTCAGCGTCGTCTTCCTCGACGTCTTCCTCGAAGTCGTCGCCTTCATCGTCGGAATCTTCGAGGTCATCGTCGTCGAAGTCTTCCTCGCCGCACTCAAAGCACGTGGCAAACGCGGCCGGGTCGAAATCGTCTTCGACCTCGTCGGAGTCGCCGTCTTGCTCTGCATCCCACACGAGCGTCTGCATCAGGTCTTCGTCGGCCACGTCGTCGTAATCATCGACACCGCTGAACTCAAGCTCGAAGCCGAGGATCTGGACGATGTCGCCGTTATGTGCACCGGCCTTGATGAGCGCCGCGTCCACGCCCAGGCGGGCAAAGCGGTGCTGCAGGTACAGGATGGCCTCGTCGTTTTCCCAGTCGGTCTGCACGACCATGCGCTCGATGGCCTTGCCGGAAACGCGCCAGACATCGGATGCGATCTGCTCCACATGGAAGGAACGCTCGCGCTTCTGGCGACGCCACGTCCACACCTGGCCGAAGTTCTCCTGTGCGAGGTCGTTGGCTGCAAGCTCGGCGGCAGCGCGGGCACGCTGCTCGCGCACCATTTGGCCAACGCGAAGCATGAGCTCGTGCATGCCCGAACCGGTGGCGGCGGACACGCAGAAGTACGGGATGCCCTCGCGCTCGGCGAGCTCCATCATGCGGGCGTCGTTCTCCTCGGTGCCGGGCAGGTCGCCCTTGTTGCCCACGATGACGGAGGTACGCTGGGCAAGCTCGTCGGCATACATGGAGAGCTCGGCCTTAATGACCTCGTAGTCGTGAACCGGGTCGCGGCCCTCATAGGAACCGCTCAGGTCGACGATGTGCATGATGAGGGCCGTGCGCTCCACGTGGCGCAGGAACTCGTGGCCCAGGCCCTTGCCCTCGCTGGCGCCCTCGATGAGACCGGGGATGTCTGCGACGACGTAGTCGTAGTTCTCAACGCGCACCATGCCGAGGTTGGGCTGGAGCGTGGTGAAGGGGTAATCTGCAATCTTGGGGCGGGCGGCACTCATATAAGAAATGAGCGACGACTTGCCGACACTGGGCATGCCGACAAGGCCCACGTCGGCCATGAGCTTCATCTCGAGCTCGATCAGGTGCTCATCGGCAGGCTCACCCTTCTCGGCAAATGCCGGGGCGCGACGCACCGACGTGCAGAAGTGGGTGTTGCCCCTGCCGCCGTGACCGCCCTCGGCAATCACAACCGACTCGCCGTGATGCGTAAGGTCGGCAATCTCATAGAGGCGCTCC
>USJP01000345.1 GCA_900555105.1 uncultured Coriobacteriaceae bacterium
CGCGCGCGTCATCGGGGTCGACGGTCACCACGAAGCGTTCGCGGATATCGTGCCTGCCCGGCTCGCTCAACGCGCGGTCTACGTCGAGCGCGAGCGAAGCGGCTTCCTCGAGCACTTCGGGGTCGAACAACGTCTGCAAGTCGTGTGAGGCGATGATGGCCTCGATAGCAACCTGCGAGGCCGAGTCATTCTCAATGCGCCTCTCCACCGTGGCGACGCCGGCAGCGTTGCGGGTGGGATAGACAAGGATGCGGGCGCTCACCAAGTCGCCATCGGAGCAGCCCAGGATCTGCGGCGTACGGTCGGCCGCCTCGACGATGAAGTCATGGGAAAGGCGCTCGTCAAGAGGCACGAGCACGCGCAAGTGCCCGTCATCCACGAGCGTGGCGGCAAATGTCGTGTGTGCGCGCTCAACCACCCCGGCAACGGCTCCGACGGGCATGCCGTCGTGCAGCCCAGGCATACGACGAACAAAAACCCGGTCGCCATTCATGGCCTCAGCCACGAAACGACCGGGAATGTGGAAGTCGCCTTCCTGAGTATGAACCGTCCCCGAGCCCCTCATGCTGACGTTGAGATAGCCAGCAAGGGGGCTGCGGGGACGGCGGCGAGTCGGTCCGTGATGGGAACGCTTCTTCTGGGCGGCCACTTACACCTTGAGGTAACGGTTCATGGCGATGAGGGAGCCCACGACACCGATGACGACGGCCAGGACAAGAAGCATGAGGTACACCCACAGATAGGTGATCTCAGGAATGCTGAAGTTCAGGAACTTGAGCGATGCCACGAGCTGGGGCACCACAAGGCGATGGAAGACCTCGAGCACGCCCAGGCTCACGACGAAGCCCATGAGCGCCTGGATGATACCCTCCATAAGGAACGGCCCGCGAATGAAGCTGTTCGAGGCGCCCACGAGACGCATGATGCCGATCTCGTCGGAGCGAGCCATGATCGACAGACGAATCGTGTTGTTGATGAACACGAAGGCCACGAAGACGAGCAGGATAACCAGGGCGGCGGCCACAACGCGGATGCTGTTCGTGAGCGACAGCAGCTTCTCGACCGTCTCGGCACCGTACTGCACCGATGCGGCAGGCGTGTCCTTGGCGTCACACACCGTCAAGAACAGGTCGTCGCTCACGATCTGGTTGGCGACGGACTCGGCCATGGAGGCGTCGGTCAGCTTGATGACGAGCGAAGCAGGAATGGGGTTGCGGCCGTCGAGAGCTTCGACCGCGTCGGCGGCGTTGGCCGACACCATGGTCTGGCGATACTCGGCGAGAGCCTCGTCCTTGTTCTTGTAGGTGACGCTGTCGACACCCTCCCAGCCGGCAACGCGGGCCTCGAGCGAGTCGACGGCAGCCTGATCGGCGTCGTCGGCAAGGAAGGCCTGGATGGTGATGCGGCTCTCGACGTCGCCCACCACGTTGTTCACCATGATGGAGGCGATGGCGAACACGCCGATGATGAACAGCGACAGGAAGATGGTGATGACGGCGCCGAAGCTCGAACCGAAGTTGCGCTTGAAGTGGTACCCCGCCTCGCGGACGGAGTAACCAAGATTAAATGGCACCATAGTAACCGTACCCTCCCTGCGCCTCGTCGCGCACAATTCGGCCGTTCTCCAGAGCAATGACGCGACGACGCATCGAGTCGACCATCTCGCGGTCGTGCGTGGCGACGACGACCGTGGTGCCGGTGCGGTTGATGCGCTCGAGAAGCTTCATGATGCCCAGCGAGATGGCGGGGTCAAGGTTACCCGTAGGCTCGTCGCAGACGAGCAGCGGCGGGCGGTTGACCATGGCGCGGGCGACGCTGACGCGCTGCTGCTCGCCACCGGAGAGCTGATCGGGCATCTTGTTCATCTTCTCCTCGAGGCCCACCAGACGCAGGACCTCGGGCACCTGGACCTTGATGACGCTCTTGGGCTTGCCGATGGACTGCAAGGCGAAGGCGACGTTCTCGTAGGCGGTGCGGTTGGGCAGGAGCTTGTAGTCCTGGAACACGCAGCCAATCTGGCGGCGCAGGAACGGAACCTTGCGGTCGCGCAGGTTCGAGAGGTCCTGACCGGCGACGTAGATGTGACCCGTCGTGGGCTTGAGCTGGCGGATGATGGTCTTGATGAACGTCGACTTGCCCGAACCGGAATGGCCGACGAGGAAGACAAAGTCGCCGGGCATGATGTCGAGCGAGATGTCGTTCAGAGCAGGCCTGTCAGGCTGGGCGGGATACACCAGCGACACATGGCGCATCGCGATGGTGGGCGGCACGTTGCCGTAGCCGGGACGCTGCTGGGCAGCGGGCATACCGCCCGTGGCCCCGGCAGCGGGCTGTCCCGCAGGGGCGGGAGCGGCGCTTCCGAAGTGGTTTGCCACTTGTTGACTCCAATCACTTGGGCAGACCGGATGTGTCAAAAGAACGCATGTCTGCT
>USJP01000346.1 GCA_900555105.1 uncultured Coriobacteriaceae bacterium
CGGCTTACGGGCAGTCCGGGCTTGACGACGTCGCCGTCATGCTCGGCCGGCGCCTCGCCCTTTGCCACAGGGCCATCAGCGGCATCGGCCCGCTCGGGCTGTTTTTCGTCTGTCAAACGTTGCCTCCTCACATAGGCGCACACGGCGCGTGGCGCGCCGGGCGGCCGGATATGCAACCTTCTACTCTACATGGGGCCGCACCGAGATGCACGCCACGCTGGCCAGGCAACAGATATTCAGCAGCCAACGTCCACCACAGCGGCCGAACCCTGAAAACATGCCAAACCCTTTGCCGCAATTTTGCACATATATAACAGGCACAGAACAACTCTAGGTCTACAATCAAAGGGGTTCTATCGGCACAGAATGAAACGCCCCGGAAGGCAGGCGCGTATGCTAGAAGGCATCGTCGACATAGGTTCGAACTCGGTGAGGATGACCGTGTATGACTGCGACGTCCGAACGAACGAGTTCCGGCCGTTCTTTAAGTTGAAGAACCAACTTGGACTGGCAAGCCACATCGACCCGCAGAGCGGCAGGCTCGACGAGGCCGGCGTTGACGCGCTCATCAGCACCCTCAAGGAATATCGCAGGGCGGCGTCTCGGTTCACCGAGCTCGACCGCCTCTCCTGCTTTGCCACCGCCGCCATCCGCAACTCCTCGACAAGGTCGACGAGCTGTGCGGCGTGCAGGTGGAGCTTCTGAGCGGCGTCGAAGAGGCACGCCTGGGTTTCGCGGGCGCCATGTGGCACTCCGGCGCCACCTCGGGAGTGCAGATCGACGTGGGCGGAGGCTCCAGCGAAGTTCTCATCTTTGAGGACGGCCAGGCAAAAGACGCCACGAGCGTCCCCATGGGTTCGCTCTCCCTCTTTGAAAAGTACGTCGACGGCCTTCTGCCCACCGCACGCGAGGCCAAAGACATTCGCGAGGCAATCTCCAAGCGCGTGCGCAAGGCGCTCGGCGAGCAGAGCGCCGAATGTGCCTCATGCATCGGCGGCACGGCGCGCGCCATGTGCAAGGTTCGCAACGCGTGGTTGTCGCCCCAGCAGCCTGGATCCCCCGTCACACGCGGCGAGCTCGACCAAATCGTGTCGCATATCATCGACAAGCCAAAAGTGGCAACGCGCGAGCTTCTCCGCGTGGTGCCCGAGCGCATCCACACGTTTACCCCGGGACTGCTCGCCATCCAGACCGTCGCCGACAACTTCGGGGTCCAGCGCCTCGTCGTGCATGACTCGGGCATCCGCGAAGGCTATCTCATGAAGCGCGTTTTGGGTATAGACACTCAAATGAACAACAACCCCACCGATACCAGGAGGTAAGACGATGTCCACCGCCAAAGAGCACGGCAAACCCAAACAGGTACGCCCTGCAGCCGGCAAGTCCGGACTCGACTTCTCTTACACGCAAAACCGCGAGCTGTCGTGGCTGCAGTTCGACGAGCGCGTGCTCGAAGAGGCCGCCGACCCATCCGTACCCCTGCTCGAGCGCTTCAAGATGGCCTCCATCTTTGAGAGCAACCTCGACGAGTTCGTGATGATTCGCCTGGGCAGCCTCTCCGAGCTGGCAAGCCTTGAGTTCCAGCCCGTGGACAACAAGTCGAACCAGACGCCCGGCGAGCAGCTTGCGAGCGTCTACGAGGTGCTGCCCGACTACATCGCACGTCACGAAAAGGTCAACAGCGAGCTCGAGGACGAGCTCGCGTCCCACGGCATCGTGCGCGTGCAATGGCGAGACTACACCCCCGAAGACAAGAAGGCCATGGAGCAGCTCTTTGTCTCCGAGGTGCTGCCCGTGGTCTCGCCCCAGATCGTAAACCCGCGCCACCCCTTCCCCAACCTGCACAACGACACGCTCTACGTCGTCTTCAACCTGGCCAGCGCCACGGAGGCGGGACTTCTCGGCATCGTCGAGGTCCCCTCGCCGTTGGGCCGCTTCGTCCAAATCAAGCACGACGTGCACACGCTGCGCTACACCCTGCTTGAAGACGTCATCCTCGCGTTTGCCGACAGGCTCTTCGTCGACTTCCACACCTCAGAGCGCGCGGTCATCAGGGTCACACGCAACGCCGACATCGACCCCGACGAGGGATCGTTCGACCTGGAAGACGACTACCGTCAGCACATCAAGCGCGTGCTCAAGCAGCGCCTGCGCCTCAACCCCGTTCGCCTGGAAGTGCAGGGCAAGTTCTCCAAGCCGCTCGTCAAATTCATGCGCAAAGCTCTTGAGCTGGGTGAACGCCAGGTGTTCTACGTCGCAAGCCCGCTGCGCATGGCCGATTTCGCCTTCTCCTTGGAGGGCAAGATCTCGCAGAGCCTCGTGAGCGAGCTCGCCTATCCCAAATTCACCCCGCAGGCCCCCGGCTGCGTCGACCCCAGCGTGCCCATGCACACCCAGATCGAGGACCACGACATCCTGCTCTCCTACCCC
>USJP01000347.1 GCA_900555105.1 uncultured Coriobacteriaceae bacterium
CCTTGGCCTCGTCGCAGAAGCTCGAGATGGTGTAGGCGATGGGGATAGGCTCGCAGATGCCCGAGGCCTCGATGATGATGTAGTCGAAGTCGCCCGAGTCGGCAATCTGACCGAGCTGGCGGGTGAGGTCGTCGGAGAGCGTGCAGCAGAGGCACCCGTTCGTCATGGGGATGAGGTCGCCGTCTACCTGGGTGAGCCCGCCCTTCTGGATGAGCGAGGCGTCCACGTTGACCTCGCCGATGTCGTTGACGATGACGGCGGCACGGATGCCCTCCTCATTTTGAAGGATGTGGTTGAGAAGCGTGGTCTTGCCGGCTCCGAGGTAGCCGGTGAGCAGGGCGATCTTCGTCTGCTTGCGGGTCTTGGTCATGGGTGCGTACTCCCTTGCGCTATGCGTCGCGTGCCTGCGCGCGGCTTTGGTATACAGACGGCGCATTATATCCCCCAAACGTGTGGAGGTGGGGTGTACGAGGAGCGAGAAGGAGCCGATTCGAGTCCACAGAGCCTGCCACGCGAGAAAAAATGGCGCACGTTTGCGTTTTAAATCGGACAGGTAAAGTATCTAAGTAAAGTTCCTTAACATCGTCCCAGGTAGACGACTTGCTTGTTTGACGGCTACCTTGGGGCCGCAGATTAAAACGCAAACATACGCGTTTTTTGGAAGGGCCGAAGGTAGGAGGCCGGGTGGTTTTTCCAGGCGAGACCCAAACTGCGCGCGGCGAGGTGAAGGAGACCTGCCATATTGAGGGCGCTTGGGGGTGCGACCGTGCTTTGGGGAAACGACGGGCTCATGGCTTTTCGGTATTTCGCCGCGGCAACAGCGCAGGTAGGCGCCGTGCCTGGCGTGGCCGGCCGCACCAGGTCGTACCAACCGTTCCCAGCCGTACCAACCGTCGCTTTCCCGGTTGCGTCCTAGCGCACCCGTTGGGGATAGCGGTATGCCACGGTGAGGCCGCCGTCCCAGTCGTCGCCTGCGATGCCTGCCGGGGTCACGCGGGCTTCGACGTCGTACACCTCATGAATGCGTTCGGACGTCACGACTTCTTCCACCGGACCTGAAGCCACAACAGAGCCCGCTTTCATGAGGCACACGCGGTCGACGAATCTACTTGCCATGGCGAGGTCGTGCAGGGCGGCCAGGCAGCTCACGCCCAGGTCACGTGCTATGGCAAGCGTCTGCAGCTGGTGTTTGATATCCAGGTGGTTCGTTGGCTCGTCCAAGATGAGGAACTCGGGCTTTTGCGCCAGCGCGCGTGCCAGGATGACGCGCTGCTTTTCGCCGCCCGACAAAGATGCAAACGAGCGATTTGAAAAGTGAGCCAGGTCTACCATATCAAGTGATTGCGCGACAATCTCCTGGTCGGAATCTGTCTCGCGGGAGAGCATGCCCATGTGGGGTGCGCGGCCCATAAGCACCACCTCGCGGACGGTGAAGTCGAAGGCGATGTCGTTGAACTGGCTCACCACGGCGACCCGACGCGCGAACTCCTTTTGGGCAATCGCGCGCTCATCTTGGCCATCCCACAGAATCTGGCCAGAGTATTTCCTGTTCAGACGGTATATTGCTCGCAGCGTTGTGGACTTGCCGCAGCCGTTGGGGCCGAGCATGCCCACGAACTCGCCGTCGCCCACGGTGAGCGATACGTCGGAAACGATTGGCTTGCGGTGGATGGCCACCGAAAGGTTGCGCACCTCGAGATGCATGACGGCTCCCCCTCAGTTGCCTTTGAAGCTGTAGTTACGCGCCACCATGATGTAGACGAAGAACGGGGCGCCGATGAGTGCGGTCAGGATGCCGATGGGCACCTCGGAGTTGACGATGAGCGTGCGCGCGGCCGCGTCGGCCCACAGCATGAACACCGCCCCGATGAGCACGGCGGCCGGGATGAGGCGTCGGTGGTCTGAGCCCACAAGTGAGCGGGCGATGTGGGGGATCATGAGGCCCACGAAGCCGATGAGCCCCGAGAAGCACACCGCCGCGCCCGCCAGCAACGCGGCAAGCGAAAGCAACGCAAGCCGCGTGCAATTCACGTTCAGGCCCAGCGCGTGTGCCCCCTCGTCGCCGAGTGACAGAATGTTCAAGCGCGTTCCCTGCCCCATGGCTAGAATCAGCCCTGCGCAAATCATGATTCCAGGTATGGCAAGTTCTGACACCATGACGCCCGAGAGGCTCCCCACCAAAAAGCCCGACGAATTTACGTACGCATCGGGGTTGAAAATAAGAACGGTGTTCATGCCTGCCGTGAAAATCGCCGTGAGCGCCATGCCTGCGAGCACGATAGTCAAGCGCGAGGCGCCCGCGTACGCCGACACGAAGAACACGAGCAGCGCCGAGGCGAGCGCGCCTAAAAACGCCGCTGCCGCCGATATGCCCAGCGCATGGGGAGC
>USJP01000348.1 GCA_900555105.1 uncultured Coriobacteriaceae bacterium
GGCGCCTTGCGGACGAGGACCCGCGTTTGTATGGGCGGAACCTGGCCTGCTGCGTTTCGCGCGCGCGAGGCACAAAAAAGGCCGCTCGGTTGCCCGGGCGGCCTTTGGGTGGTGCAGATGTCCTAGAAAGTCGAAGTTACTCGGCGATCTCGGTGATGGCGCCGACCGGGCACTCGTCCTGGCAGTTGGCGCAGCCGATGCAGTCGCCCTCGTTGACGACGGTGCAAACGTTGTCCTGGAGCTCGATGACGCCAGCGGGGCATGCGTCGATGCAAGCGCCGCAGCCGATGCAATCAGAAGCAGTGATAACAGGATGCATGAGTTTTCCTCTCCTCTTTTAGCCCGCCAACTCTAGCAGACCAAGTTCCTCTCACCAAAACGCGGCCCTCACACGACACGCAAGGTTCCGCTCATACAAACGCGGGTTCTGATGCGCAAGGCGCACGGGTGCGATGCATACTAGATGTACGTGAGCACCCGTGGAACGCAGCGCATCAGGTTCCGCATCACACCATTAGTCGTCGTCGTCGCAGATCTCGGTGATGGCGTTGACAGGACACTCCTCCTGGCACTCGCCGCAGCCCTTGCACTCGGAATCGTCGACGACGGTGCAGAAGCCGTCGTCAATCTCGATGGCGCCCGTGGCGCACACGTCGACGCAAGCGCCGCAGCCGCTGCACTCGTCAGTGTCGATAATGGGGTAAGGCATGGGTCTCTCCTCTCTCAACGGGCACAGGGCCCGCAAATACTTTCCGAACACGGTAGCCCGTATTCCCGGCTGCGGCGCCTCCATACATCGCAGCCGTCAACGGCGGGTAGGGTAGCATGATTCTTCCCATGCACAAGTACCCCACAAAAATTCACGGCGAGTGGCATGAAGACTTTTTTGTACGGGGGGCTCGGGTATCGAGAACCCCACCTCGCCTACAAAGGATAGTGCTACGATGGCGCGGCTTTTTCACTCTCTGCCCGCGATGAGCTATCAACGGAGGATCAAGACATGTCTAGCGACCTCGTACGCTTCAGCGTCGCCATGCCAGCACTGCTCCTCGACGAGTTCGACCGTTACACCGCCCAGCGCGGCCTTTTGGTGAACCGTTCCGAGGCAATCCGCAACCTCATACGCGATGCCCTGGTCAATGAGGAGCTCGAAGACCCGGCGGCGCCAGTCGTGGGTTCTATCACGCTCGTGTACGACCTGCGCGTCCCCGAGCTCATATCCAAGATTGCCAGCGTGGAGTCCAACTACCCCGACGAGGTCGTCTCCTCCACGCATGTCCATCTTGAGCAGGGCGGTTGCATGGAAACTATCGCCGTGCGCGGCCTGGGCTACAAGGTGAAGGAGCTCTCCGACTGCCTCGCCGGCATCAAGGGGGTCTCGCACTGCAAGCTGACCGTGGTGGCGACCCTGTCGAGGATCGGGGGCTAGCGTGGCGCGGATACACGTACATGTGAGCGGCATCGTGCAGGGCGTGGGCTATCGCCCCTTCGTATGGAAGCTCGCCACCTCGCTGGGACTCGCCGGTTGGGTGAAGAACTCCAGCGACGGCGTGCACATCGAGGCAAAGGGCGACCCCGCGGCACTCGACCGCTTTGTGCTCACCCTCTCCACCCAACACCCGGCAGCCGCACGTGTGGACACCGTGCACGTCGACTCCCTCGACGACGGCCACATCGCGCCTGCCGGCTCCCATGAGGAGCTGCGGATGACGGGCAGCGTGTCGGGCAGCGACTTTCGCATTGTGGAGAGCTCGGCCCAAGAGGACCTCACGACGCTCGTAAGCCCCGACATCGCCACGTGCCCCGACTGCCTACGTGAGCTTTTTGATCCAGAAAACCGCAGGTACCACTACCCGTTTATCAACTGCACCAACTGTGGGCCACGCTTCACCATCATCGACGAGCTCCCCTACGACCGCCCTCGCACGTCAATGGCGTGCTTTGCGATGTGTCCGGCGTGCGCCCATGAGTACGCAGACCCGGCCGACAGGCGCTTCCATGCCCAGCCCGACGCATGCTTCACCTGCGGACCGCAGCTCACCTGGCGCACCGCCGAAGAACCGGGATGCGTGCTGCGCGGAAGCAACCTCGCATCGTCGGACGACATCATCGCCCGAGCGGCGCAGATGCTCCAAGACGGCGGCATCGTGGCCGTCAAGGGCCTGGGTGGCTTCCACCTTGCCTGCGATGCACGCAACGAGGCGGCCGTGCGACAGCTGCGCGAACGCAAGCAGCGCCCCACCAAGCCGCTGGCCGTGATGTTTGCCGACCTCAACGCCCTGCGCCAAGTGTGCGAGGTAAGCGACGCCGAACGCGCCCAGCTCATAAGCCCCCGCACCCCCATCGTGCTGCTGCGCCGCAAGGATACGGCGTGCGTGCCGGAG
>USJP01000349.1 GCA_900555105.1 uncultured Coriobacteriaceae bacterium
CTAGGCATCGCGGAACGCAGCGCATCAGGTTCCGCTACTTACACCGCGTGGACGTCAACGGCAGAAACGGAGTTGACGTCATCTTCCAGCGCAAACTTGGCCTCATCGAGCAGGTTGCGTACCTCAGCGAGCATGTCGGAGGCGGCATGCAGCTTCAGGTGGCAGTTCTCGTAGCCGGCGTTGTCGGCGGCATGGGCAAGCTTGTGGGTGTGGCGCACCTGGAGGGCCACGTAGTCATCGATCTGGTCGATGAGCTGCTCAAACTGAGTGGTGTTGATGCCGTTGGTGCACATGGGCGTACATCCTTTCGTAAGGTTCCAATCTTGCATCCCCTGCAAGGCACAGTGTACGACCGCCGCGGCGCGCAGAGCATGAGAATGTGACTTTGCCACCGATTGATAACACTGCGGCCCCCAAACAATCAAACACATGGCCTCGGACCCGCGGAACTTCTCGTCAGCATGGAACAAAAGCGTTGTAGAATGGCATGTTGCCTGCATCCATGCACCGCTAACCCAAAGTGAGGGCACAATATGTCGCTCATTCCAGACCGCGAAGCTCTTCCCCACACACTGCAGCACCCGCGCCTGTGCTACTTCGGCATCCTGTGCGGCCACGTGTGGATCTGGGATGCCTGCCACCTCGCCAGCGCGGCGCACCCCCAGATGACGCTCACCGTCACCATCTACATCTCGCTCACGCTCTTCACGCTTGGCCTCACGATAGGGGCCCTTCTGGCAAAGCCCACCTCAAAGACCCTCTCGTGGATCAACTGGCCCCTCGCCACGCTCATGGCACTGGGAACCCTCGCGCTCGTCCTTCCGTTGCCCCAAGGACTTCCCGCCGAACAGATACTCCAGGCAGCGGCAGTATTCTGCGGCATCGGCATGGGCTGGACGTACATGCAATGGTCGTTCTTCTACGCGGCGCTTGAGACGCGCGACGCGCTTGCCTGCATCTTTGGGGCGATGCTCATAGGCAGCCTCATCAAAATTCCCATCGACCTCATTCCCGACGCGTGGGCGGCCGTGGTGTGTGCGGCGTTGCCGTTTGCGTCGTTCATCCTGCGTGACCGCGCCATGGCGGCACAGCCCCCGGCTAAACCGGTCGAGGTGCTGGTCGACCCGCGCAGACAGCGCCCCTACATCAAGATCCTCTTCGGCATCGCCGCATACGGTCTGGTCATCGGCATCATGCAGGGCATTCATGTGGAAGCCGACCCCGCCCCCAAGGCCGCACTCTCACTCGTCCACCACCTGCTCGAGGTCGCCACCGCCGCCGGCATCATCTGGGTTGTCCTGGTCAAGCGCCGCTCGCTGCACTTCTCCGACCTATGGCGCGCCACGCTCGTGTTCACGGCGACGGGCGTGCTCGCGCTGCCCCTTTTCGGCCGTGCCTTCTCGGGCTGGGCACTCGTCTTTGTGGCTGTGGGGCAAACGCTCGTGGTCATGCTGCTGTGGGCGTTCCTCGCCGACGTGGCTCACCGCAGCACCATCAACCCCTTGGCCGTGTTCGCCATGGGCTGGACGGCGTACTGCCTGCCCTTCCCCGTGGGACGCGCGCTCGGCGGTCTCTTCACCACGAGCGTTGCCATGACCTCGCTCGTCTCCGTCATCGTGTACCTGCTTGCCATGGTCAGCATCTTCATGCTCGACGAGCGCGATTTCTCAGCGGGACGCGTCTTTGCCGACCTCGAAAAGCCTCCCGTGCCCCCGGCGCTTTTCGACGCGCTCGGCGACGCATGCAAGCGCCTCGGGCACGACTCCGGCCTCACCGACCGCGAGCTTGAGGTCATGGAACTCATCTGCAAGGGCCGCTCGAAGGGCTACATCGCCGAGAGCCTATGCATCTCGGAGAACACGGTGCGCAGCCACGCCCGCCACCTGTACACGAAAGTGGGCGTCCATTCCAAGCAAGAGTTGCTCGATCTGCTCATGGATCAGCTGGCCGAAAGTCAAAAATAGGCGCCTGAAAATACGACACGTATCGGGGTCTTGCGACCCGTTTCGAGCCCTGCGCGACCCCCTGCACGCATCCGCCGCCCCTTCGCACCACGAGGGGGCGGCGGATTTCTTTTTGCCGCCTTTTGGCTTGACACATCAATCTACCAGGCATGATGAGACTCACACCAAAGGTGTGCGAGGAGCAAAACCAACAACCACACCGTTCGTGCAATTTCGGCACCGGCGTTTTCGGCGCATTGTACGAGTCAGCAAAGCACAGCGCGGCGCTTGAGGCACACGCACCCCGGATGCAAGGCACAGGGACGCGGCACCCGCGGCGCAGGCGCCGGGCAAAGCGACATCCATCAGGCAATGCACGTCAAAGTCAGTGTCGAAAGGGGTCCACATGTTCACCACCACTTCCACCCGTCGTCAGTT
>USJP01000350.1 GCA_900555105.1 uncultured Coriobacteriaceae bacterium
GCGTCTCGTCGTCGAGCCCGAACTGTTCCTGCAGGTAAAGCAGCACGGCGGGGATGACGCCTGAAGAACCCGCTGTGGGGGCTGCCACGATGCGCCCCATCGACGCGTTCGTCTCAAGCACACCCGTGGCGTAGGAGCACAGGCGCCCCCATGCCAGTCCCAGGCCTCCGCCATGCGCCTCGAGGGCGTCGAGCGCCAGCGACTCTCCGCCGATGAGCCTGCCCATGGTGGGGCGACCCTGCGGGCGCACCGACTCGCGCATCACACGCAGCACTTTCTCGAGATAGACGTGCGTGCCTTCGGTGCTTCTTCCATTGCATGCTAAGAGCATCTCGTCGCGGCGCATGAATGCCTTGCTCAGAGTGCAGCCGTTCTCGTCACAGTAGCGCAGCATCTCTGCGGCGCTGGCAAAGTCGAGCTGGGCAAATGCGTCGAGTGCCTCCTCGACGCTGATGTCGGGCGCTGTGCGCTCAAGACGCTGGTGCGAGCTGTCGGCCGGCACGATGCGCACGCTCAAAATCGCGGGGAACTCCGCAATAGTGCGCTCCACCTCTTCGGGAACGTCCCCGTCAATCTCCATGACCACGATGGCGATGCCGCCGCGCCTGTCGCGGTACAGCGACACCGTGCCGATGTTGATGCCGGCCTGCGCCAAAAGGCCCGATACGTGCGCGAGTACGCCGGGCTCGTCGTTTTGCCTGATGATGAGGCTTGTGCTTTCGCCGGTGATGTTGACGGCGACTCCGTCTACCTGGCGAAGCTCGGCCGCGCCACCGCCGATGGAGACTCCTCGCACGCTTACGTGCATGCCGGTTGCGTCCGTGGTGTCGATATCAACGGTGTTGGGGTGGTCGGTCTTGGTGACCGGGTCGCACACGAACTCGAACTCGAGACCCTGCGAGCGTGCCTCGCTGAAAGATGTAGCGATGCGCGTGTCATCGGTGTGCATGCCGAGC
Organism: uncultured Coriobacteriaceae bacterium; assembly: GCA_900555105.1. Classification (GTDB taxonomy): domain Bacteria; phylum Actinomycetota; class Coriobacteriia; order Coriobacteriales; family UMGS124; genus UMGS124. The sequence goes on from USJP01000350.1 coordinate 957, forward strand.
ATGCCTGCGACCAGCGCTTTGTCGGTGCCATGCCCCTTGTAGGTTTGGCTGAACGAGCCGTACAGCGTAAACTTGACGTGCACGGGCTTGCCTGCAAGCAGGCTGCGTGCCATGCTTGCGATTCTCAGAGCTCCTGCGGTGTGCGATGACGAAGGTCCCACCATGATGGGGCCGATGATGTCTCGGATACCTTGCGGTTTCATAGGGTCTCTCCTCAAAACGACGTAACCCATGAAGTATAGGCGCAAACCATCCGGTTTCATCTGTCCCTGTCTGGATTTATGCTGCTGGATATGCGCTTAGGTTAACGTAGCGTCAATTTCTCACATAAGAGTGCATATGCGGGGCATCGACGCGGCTGGGGCGGGGTATTATACCTGATTCATACGATGCAGCCGGGTTTGCCTGGCACACGGACCGATCACGGAGGGTGCACTACATGAAGAACCCGGCGAACGTCAAATACTTCAAGGCAGGCGTGACGGGAGTTTGCGTCGCCGCCGTGTGCCTGATTATGACCTTCGTCATCTTTAACATGTCCCAGGTCATCACACTTTTCAGTGCCATTGGCCGCATCCTCACACCGTTTATGTACGGCGCGGTCATCGCCTATCTTCTTGCGCCTATGTGCAACCAGTTTGAGCGCGCGTTCACCTTCCGACGTCGCCGCAAGGGTCTGCCGCCCGCAGGCCCTATTGTGGGCGTTGTCTCCATTGCGCTTTCGGTTCTTATCGCATTGGCCGCCATCGTGGCTCTCAGCATCATTGTTATTCCGCAGGTCACGACTTCGGCGCTTGTAGTTTTCGATACGCTGCCCGCCAAGGTCGACTCCTTTGTGGCTCTTATGCACGACGCCCTTCATGAGTGGGGCGCGCTTCAGGAGTACTGGGACTCATTCGCGGCCTTCATCGTCGAGCAAGTCGATTCCTTCTATTCGGGCGACATCTTCTCTACACTCGAGGCCATCATCAGCGGTGTGGGCAACCACGTGGTCGACGCCTTCTTCGTGGTGACCAACCTGTTCTTCGGCATCCTCATCAGCATCTATATGCTCGCGAGCCGTCGTCGCTTTGCCTCGCAGGCAAAGCTCATCCTCTACAGCCTCGCGCCGCGCAAGTGGGCCGAGGTTATCGAGGGAGAGGTCCAGTTTGCCGACAAGATGTTTAACGGCTTCCTCGTGGGCAAGATTATCGACTCCCTTATCATCGCGGTGCTGTGCTTCATTGGCTGCATGATCATGCATATTGAGAACGCCGCCTTCATCAGCGTCCTCGTCTTTGTGTTCAACATCGTGCCGTTCTTTGGCCCCATCCTGGCCGGCGTGTTCTGCGGCCTGCTGCTTCTGCTTCAGAGCCCCGTGCACTGCATCTACTTTGAGGTGTACTTCATCATCCTGCAGCAGTTTG
>USJP01000351.1 GCA_900555105.1 uncultured Coriobacteriaceae bacterium
CTTCGGCTTCGACCTGGGCGCCCTGCCGTACCGCACCCTCGACCTCGACTTCGAGACCCTGCCTGTCGACGAGTTCCAGCCCGTCTGCACGGTCAACTACACCACGAGCGAGGACTTTACGCGCATCACCGAGTTCAAGCACATGACGGGTCAGGTTGTGCCCGGCAAGACCACCATCCTGCGCGAGTACTCCAAGGCCTACGAGCCCGGAAGCGGCCAGACGCCCTACTACGCCATTCTCGAGCCCCAGAACAAGGCGCTCTACGCCTCCTATCTGGAGCGTGTCGCTGGCGTTGCCAACTTCCACGCCGTTGGCCGTCTGGCCGAGTACCGCTACTATGACATGGACGCCGTCGTTGCCAGCGCTCTCGCCCTCGCCGACAAGCTGGTCGCCGAGGCGTAATCGTCTAGGTGACGCACGTTTAGAAAGAGAAGGTCCCTCCGGTGGAAAAGCTCGTCACGTTTGCCATTCCCTGCTACAACTCGGCAGCCTATATGGACAAGTGCGTCCAGAGCATCATCGACGCCTGCGCGCCTGAGCAGGACTTCGAGATCATCATCGTCGACGACGGCTCCCAGAAAGACGACACGCCCGCGAAGGCCGATGCCTGGCAGGCCAAGTGCCCCGGTATCGTGCGCGCCGTGCACCAGGAGAACGGCGGCCACGGTGCCGCGGTGCTCGCCGGCCTTGCCGCTGCACAGGGCATGTACTACAAGGTCGTCGACTCCGACGACTGGGTTGACCGCGACGCTGTGCAGACGTTGCTCGCCGATGTGCGCTCCCTGGTTGCCAAAGGCGAGATCGTCGACCTGTTCATTTCGAACTACGTCTACGAGCATGTGGAAGACAACACACAGAAGTCCGTGGGCTACTGCAGCGTGCTTCCCGAGGGCCGTGTCTTTACCTGGGACGAGATGGGCAAGTTCCGCATCGACCAGAACCTGCTCATGCACTCGCTGCTCTACCGCACGGAGGTGCTGCGCGACGGTGGCGTGCCGCTGCCGAGCCACACCTTCTATGTGGACAACATCTTCGCCTATGTGCCGCTGCCGCGTTGCAAGAAGCTCTTCTATCGCGACGTGGACCTCTACCGCTACTTCATCGGTCGCCAGGACCAAAGCGTCAACGAGAAGGTCATGGTTTCGCGCTACCGCCAGCAGCTGCGCATCTCAAAGATCATGTTCGAGGCCCTGCACCTCTATGACGAGGTGGAGAGCCAGCCGCTGCGTGCCTACATGCTCAACTACCTCACGATGATGATGGCCATTTCCTCGCTGTTCGGCCACATGTCTGACGAGCCTGAGTCTGACCAGCTGGTCGACGAGCTGTGGCGTGACCTGAAGGCGTTCGACGAGCGCATGTACAACCATGCCCGCCACAACTTTCTTGGCGTGGGCACGAACCTTCCCGGCAAGGTGGGCAAGCGCCTCACGGCCGCCCTCTACCGCACCGCAAGGAAGATTTTTAAGTTCAACTAAACCTTTAGGTTGTATGCGCACCAATAAAGAAGGCCGCCTGCCTCGTCTGATTCGTTCTCAGCGAGGCGGGCGGCCTTTTCGTGCGCGCTGTTGCAGGGCGTGCTATGCCTTGAGGGCACGCAGCTCGCGGTAGAGCCGTGAAATGGGCAGCCCCATCACCGTGTAGAAGTCGCCTTCGATGCCACGCACAAGCAGGCGGCCCTTGCCCTGGATGCCGTAAGCGCCTGCTTTGTCCATGGGCTCGCCAGTGGCGACGTAGGTGTCGATCTCATCGTCGTCGAGGTCCCAGAAGGTGACGCGAACCGTTTCGGAAAAGCCGAGTACCTCACAACCGTCGCAAAGCACAGAGACACCGGTCGTGACCTCGTGCGTCTTACCTGAGAGGTCTCGCAGCATCTGACGCGCCTCGTCTGCGTCGGCGGGCTTTCCAAGCACGCGCTTGCCAAGGATGACAACGGTGTCAGAGCCGATGACGAGCTCGCCAGGGCGAGCGCTCGGGCTGACGGAAAGCGCCTTGTGCCAGGCGAGCGCATGGGGCAGCTCATGCGGGTCGCGCACATGCACGCTCGACTCGTCAAAGTCGCTCGTGCAGCAGGTGAAATCGAAGCCCGCTTCTTTCATCAGTTCGCGACGGCGCGGCGATTTGGATGCAAGAATCATGTTCGGCCTGGTTTCTAGCGACGGCGCAGAATAGTGACGTTCTCCACGTGGAACGTCTGGGGGAAAAGATCGACCGGCGTGATCGAGACGATGTCGAACGTCTCAAGTTCGCGGAAGATGGCCAGGTCGCGGGCGAGCGTGGCCGGGTCGCACGAGACGTAGGCGACGGCGCGTGCGGGGCTTTCGCAGACAGCCTCGATGACCGAGCGCTCAAGCCCG
>USJP01000352.1 GCA_900555105.1 uncultured Coriobacteriaceae bacterium
GGGGATCGAACCCGCGACCTCCGGCGTGACAGGCCGGCGCTCTAACCGGCTGAGCTACCACCCCACTCCTGTGCTCGCATCGCTGCGAGGATTTCAATATATCAAGCACCGAATCCCTTTGTCCAGCTTTATCTAAGAATAAGCAAGCAATACACAACTTGCACATATTTTTGATCCATGACTCTCTTCCGCAAACGCCCTGCACCGCCCTACAGCGCAATCCTCGCACGGGCGAGCGAGTGCCGGCACCCTGCTCCCAACCTGGTATCATTCTGCATGCTGGTTTCTACAAAGAATTGCAAGGAGTGGGCAAACGTGGGTGGATTGACGGCATATCTGGGGTATGCGACGTGCTATGCGTGGACGTTTTGTATGTCGTCGATATACGAGTTCGGCGGCGCGCCCACGGTCGGCTCGTTCATGCTGCGGGTTTTGCCGGGCATGCTGGCCGGCGCCCTCATGCTCGCGTTAACCTGCAATGAAAAACACACCTGCGGCGCAATCGCCCTGACTCGCTTCATGCGCACGCCAGCCCCGGCGTTTCTTACATCGCTGGGCACGCTGCTCACGATCATGCCCGAATTTTCCCAGCTTCCAAATCTTGCCATCTCGGGATGCATTTGCGCCGGATTCTTCTTCCTCTTCGTGCTCGCGCAATGGGCACTCGTGTTCGCGCGCCTCGAGTGGGGGCGCATTCTGAGTCTCTCCGGCATTTCCTTCTTTGTTGCGGCGCTCATCGCATTCGCTGTCGCCTGGACGCCTCTCAATGCGGCTGCCTTCATCACATCGCTGCTGCCACTGGTAGGCTTTGCGTTCCTCCGCGCCATTCCAGGCGACTCCAGCCCAAACGCCGGCTGCTCGTTCGCCTGCTCGTCTCGCGCCTCTTCAGATCCGCACTGTAAACCCTGCGACCCTGCAAAAATGGATGGCTCGCCCCTTCGCCAAGGGCACGGCTTCCCCACCCCGCACACCCTGCCCTGGAAGACGTTCGCAGGACTCTTCTCCATATTCTTCGCCTACAACGGCATCGTTGCCACGCGCACAGTGGGCCAATCCTGGCTGGGTAATGCCAGCGTGTCTTTCCTCATATTGCCCGCAGCGCTCGCCCTGGCGTTCGTCGGCCTGGGACGTCTGTGCACAGGCAAGCGGAGCCTGTCCCTCGTAGCAAAAGGCGCGCTTGCCACTGTGGCGTTGCCATTTATGCTCGTGGCATACGCCATGGAAGTGCCCGCCGGATTCGCATTTGCCGACGGGCTGGCGATGTATGCAACCGCTTGGAGCATCCTCGTGCTCGCAGTAAAAGACGCTGGGCAGGCTGCCGGCATATGGAACGCCAGGCGTGCGCTTGCAGTGTTCTGCCTGGGCTGGCTCGCCCAAACGCTCGGAGGTGCTCTCACCTATCTCGTCGCCCCTCTGGCCCATGCGAGCGAAATGCTGTACGCGTTCCTTATGGTCGCCTTCGTCATCGTGGCAGGTATCGAGTTTTTCACCGCCCCCAGGCAAGCGGGAACCGTCGAGCAAGATCACCAGACAGAAGGCGAAATGGCCGTCCAAGACGCCTCTCCCCTACAAGTCAATGCCAACACCACGCAATCAGGCGCAATCGAGTCGTTCTGCTCCAAGCACGACCTGTCGCCCCGTGAGACCGAGGTGTTCGCGTTGTGGGTCACGGGCCATGGCGTGCGCGACATCGCCCAAAAGCTGTACATGTCCGAGTCCACAGCTAAAACGCACGTTCGCCATATCTACGACAAGTGCGGCGTCTACGGCAAAGCTAAACTTCTCCAAGCGTTCGAAACCTGGACATCCCACCAGTAATCTTTCTGTTAACTTTCACAAACCACCTGGTAGATATCTATCATCCTCACTTTTTACCGATGGGTGACAAGCAAGTTTGCACTCAAGTGATGACCCATTTGAGCTTCCTTTTCGACATAGTCTGCAGCTGTCAGGAGGCGCGGACCGCATGGCCCGCCCTCACACAAGCCATCCGAAAAAGGAGCATGCATCATGGAAATGCCCCGCCGCTCGTTTGTCGCCTCTGCCGCCGCCGGAGGCGCCGTCATGGCCGCCGCCTCAACGGCTGCTCTGGCCGACGCCCCCGCAGCCGACACCGCCGCACAGGACTGGCTCGGCGAGGCCCCCGTCATCGAAGACTCCGCCCTTGAGAGCGAGGAGAGCTGCGACGTCGTGGTCGTGGGCGCGGGCGGCGGTTCCGAGGGTGCGATGGACGCGGGCAACATGCTCAAGCCCATGCTCGCCCGCGGCGAGCTGCACTGCATCGGCGCGACGACGCTCGACGAGTACCGCAAGTATATCGAAAAGGACGCCGCGC
>USJP01000353.1 GCA_900555105.1 uncultured Coriobacteriaceae bacterium
GCGCCTTGGCGGACTTTCGCCGTGAGGAGCTCGGCTTTGTGTTCCAAAACTCCAATCTGCTCGATACGCTCACCTGTCGCGAGAACATAGCGCTGCCCCTTACCATCGGACGCGTGCCGGCGGGCGAGATTTCGGCTCGCATCATGGCTATGGCATCGACCCTGGGCATCGAGGGGATTCTCAACAAGTTTCCCTACCAGGTGTCGGGCGGTCAGCGTCAGCGTGTGGCAGCAGCCCGCGCCATGATCGGCCAACCCAAGCTCGTGCTTGCCGACGAGCCCACGGGCGCTCTGGACTCCAAGAACGCGAAACTTCTGCTCGAGTGTTTCGAGATGCTCAACAAGCAGCTCGATGCCACCATCCTCATGGTGACGCACGACTCGTTTGCCGCTAGCTACTGCAAGCGCGTCGTGTTCATCCGCGACGGTCACGTGTTCACCGAGGTGGTGCGCGGTGACGCCACGCGCAAGCAGTTCTTCGACGACATCATGCGCGTCGTGGCCGTCATCGGGGGAGACGACACGCATGATTGCTAAGCTTGCCTTCGGCAACGTCCGCAAGTCCCTGCGCGACTTTGCCGTTTACTTTGCCACGGTCGCCCTGGGCGTGGCTGTCTTTTACGCGTTTAACACCATTGCTGACCAGGCGGATTTTCTGAACGGCGACGCCTCAGGCATTGTCGCGTCCATCGGCGGCATCATGCACGGGCTCACGGTTTTCCTTGCGCTGGTGCTGGGCTTCCTTATGGTGTATGCCAATAACTTCCTCGTTCGCAGGCGCAAGCGTGAGCTGGGTCTCTACCAGATGCTCGGTATGCGTCGCTCACGGGTTTCGGCCGTATTGGCGCTTGAGACACTTATCAGCGGCGTCGGCGCCTTCGTGTGCGGTTTGGTGCTTGGCGTGCTGTTGTCTCAGCTGCTTGTATTTGTAACAGCGGCTCTCTTCCATGACACGATCACCGCGTTCTCCTTTCGCTTCAGCCCTGAGGCTGCCTGGTTTACCTTTGAATGTTTTGCTCTCATGTTTGCCGTAATGTTGCTGTTCAACATGCGGGCGCTTCGCCGTGTGCGCCTGGTTGACCTCATGGAAGCCGATCGCGTGAACGAGGAGGTCAAGCTGCGGAGCTTACCTGCCTCGGTGGTCGTTTTCCTGGTTGGCGCCGTTCTCATTGGCGTGTCATATGCTCGTCTGTTGCATGACGGTCTGCCCGTTGCGGGCTTTGAGGGGGAGGCGGGGCGAGCCTTCTGCATTACGACCGGCATGGTGTGTGCCGGCACGGTGGCGGTCTTCTATGCGCTTTCGGGGTTCCTGGTGAGCCTCATGCAAAGGGTTCCGCGTGTGTACTGGCGTGGCCTCAACATGCTCACGCTGCGCCAGCTCAACTCGCGCGTAAACACGGCATCTGGTTCCATGGCGGCCATCTCGATGATCTTGTTTCTCGCCATCACGGCGGTCACAACGGGCGTGAGCGTGTGCTCGGCGTTTACCTCCACCATTGAGGAGCACAACCCTTACGATGCTTCCATCGACGTGTGGTACTTTGATCCCGATTCGCCCAGTTCGCTTCAGGCTCTTCCTCGTACTTCGGACGGCCAGGTTGCACCGGGCTATGGTGCCGCCACCGAAGAGCACGATGTTGTGCAGATGATTGCCGATGCGGGTTACGACCTGTCTTCCGTGGCCGACTACAACGTCCTTGAGCTGAGGGAAGCGTCAGGGCTTGCCGAAAGGCCGTCGGCATCTTTTGACGAGATGACCCGCGCTACCGGTGCTACCTTGCCTGCCAGCGTTGCGGGCATGGCTTCCGACGGCGGTATTCAGGTGGTTGGCGTGTCCGAGTTCAACGCATTGCGCTCCCTTCTGGGCCTCGACCCCATCGAGCTCGGCGAGGATGAGTACGCGATGGCCTGCGACTTGGGCGAGAGTCTTCGCGATTTTTATAGCCAGGTGATGCACGCTGGCTACACGGTAACGCTGGCGGGCAGGGACCTTGTTCCGTCGACTGTTGGAGTCATCGATGACGCCTCCGGCGCCCTGTCCAACTCCATCGTTGGATCAAACCCCGGGTACTTCATCGTCCCCGACGACATCGCGGCACAGGCACCGTGTGCTTCGGCGTATATCAACATGCGGTACAAGAGCGGCATGAATGAAGAGGCGCGCGAGCTAATGAATGAGCTTGTAAACCTCCAGACGGGTGACATCTTCAAAGAGGGACAGACGACGTTTGCATACATCGGGAACGTGATTCAAAAAGAGGAGTCATGGTCTGCGATGAACGGCATGACTGGCATCGTGAGCTATATGGCGGTC
>USJP01000354.1 GCA_900555105.1 uncultured Coriobacteriaceae bacterium
CGGCGGTGAGTTTTGCGGGCCTGCTTGGTTTCGTGGGTCTCATCGTGCCGCATGTGGTACGCCTTATAACTGGCAATGACCTGCGGTTTTTGATGCCGGTGAGCATGTTTGGGGGCGCTGCGTTTGTGTGTGCGTGCGACCTTTTTGCTCGCACGCTGTTTGCCCCCTACGAGCTGGCCGTGGGCATTCTCATGGCGTTTGTGGGCGGGCCGTTCTTCGTGTGGCTCGTGGTGCGCGGAAAAGGGAGGGACCTGTGAGCAGCAACGAATCTCCGGCTGTGGAGCTGCGCGGAGTGTCGTTCTCCTACGGTAAGAGGCCCATCCTCGAAGACGTGAATCTGTCCCTGCGTACCGGTGAGGTCACGGCGATTCTGGGCCCCAATGGTTGCGGCAAGTCCACGACGGTCAAGCTCATAAACCGCCAGCTTGTGCCCTGTGCGGGGCAGGTTGTGATTGAGGGCCGCGATGTAGCCGACATGGGGCGCAAAGAGGTCGCGCGCCACGTGGCGGTGCTGGGACAGGCTGTGGGTGTGGCGAGTATGCGTGCCGAGCAGTTCGTCATGTGTGGGCGCTATCCGCATCGGGCGGCCCTGGCGTCCCCCACGGCGCGCGACCATGAGATCGTGCACGACGCCATGTGCCGGGCAGGTTGCCTGCAACACGCCGGGGCCGATATGGCACGCCTGTCGGGAGGCGAGCGGCAGCGTGTGCTTCTGGCGGCGGTGCTTGCCCAAGAAGCGAACGTCGTCGTGATGGACGAGCCCACAACCTACCTTGACCCCACGGCATGCTTCGAGCTCATGACCATGGCGCGCGGCCTCGCGCAGGGCGGAGCCGCGGTGGCTATGGTGCTGCACGACATCCCTCTTGCGCTCTCGTTCTGTGACCGGGCGGCGGTGCTTGCCCAGGGTCGCGTGCAGGCGTTTGGCTCTGTCGAGGATGTTGCCGCCTCAGGCATTATCGACCGCGTGTTTGACGTGCGCCTGCGGCGGATGTCGTCCGATGCGGACGGGCGTGCGGGGTATTGTCTGATGCCGAGGAGGTAGGGGGCCGGCCTCTCTCGTCAAATAACATACATCTCAGAATTTTGAAAATCGCGTCAACTGGGGTTTTGATGATTTAACATACATTTCGATAGGTGAGATGTATGTTAAATCCAACCTCTATAGAGAAACCGCCCCGCGACGCCAACTTGGGTGCCGCGGGGCGGTTAGTTGTTTGGGTGTCGGGAGCGAAGGCGCTAGAACGCGATTCCTAGAAGGTCGATGACAAAGCCCCAGGCCACGCCGATGACGTACAGCACGGCGAGGATGGCGAGGTTCTGCTTGGTGGAGCGGTTGGCGCTGAAGAGCACGAGCAGGCCGATGCCGGCCGAGACGAGAAGGCCTGCCATCGTTGCACCCATGCTGAGCACACCTGCCAGGTAAAGCTGGGTGATGGCGACGCTGGCGGCACAGTTGGGGATGAGGCCGACCAGGGCGCTCACAAAAATCGAGAGTCCGGGCACCGCCGAGATGGCGTCGGCCAGGGCGTCTTCGCCGGCAAAGCCCAGGATGAGATTGAGCACAAGCGTGACGAGGAGGACGAAGAACGTGACCTCGGCAGAGCGCACGAGCGTCTCACGCACCACGCCTGACCAGCCCATATCAGCCCCGCAGGCACAGCCCGGCCCACAGCTGCCCACAAAGACGGGCGCAGGGGAGGAGACGGGCTGGCCGGAAGAGTCGGAGTCATCCAAACCGGAGTTATCCGCTGTCGTGGCGGCACTGGCATCGGCCCCATTCGCCGCAGGTCCTTCGATGCTGCTTGCCATGACCGTGGCGGTGCTTGCCGCGTGCCCGTTCGTCTCGCCCTCAAGCTGGCCCTTGGCGCCCTCCTCGATTTCCTCGAGCGAGAGGCCTTCTTCCTCGTTTGCCTGGGCGAGCAGGGCCTCGAGGTCGAAGGGATCGCCGTCGAGTGTGGCCGAGCCGTCGGGATAGATGGCGATAATGGAGCCCGAATCGAGCTGGAAGATCTCAGGCTCGTCGGAGCCCGCGAACTCGGCGCCCATGCCCTGGACCTTGATGCCAAGCACGCGGATGGCGAGGTCCACCAGGAAGCCCGTCACCATACCAAGCGCGACCTTGAGCAGCACGAGCTGCACCATGAGGCCGGGGTCGGCCTGCTGGGCTATCATCAAGGGCAGCATCTCGTCGGAAGTGGAGAGAAACACGGCGAAGAGCGTGCCGAGCGTGATGATGCGACCGGCGTAGAGCATGGCCGCCGCGGCCGAGAAGCCGCACTGGGGCACCGCGCCGAGCATGGCA
>USJP01000355.1 GCA_900555105.1 uncultured Coriobacteriaceae bacterium
TTCATCCAGTTCTTCAACGGGCTGGTGTCGGAGCGTGTGCTGCACTACAAGCCGGCCGGCCTTGCTGCGAGCTAAGCCATGTCGGCGACGTGGTCGTCCTTACCCTGCGTAATCCCAGCGACCCTGCGTTCGGCGAGGTCCTCGACGGCCTGCTTTCCGAGGTTTGCATAGCAAAGCACCTGGTTATCGACGTGCGTGGGTGTCGTGGGGGCATGCAGGAGGACATTTTCCCGCTTGTGCCGTTCGTGCTGGCGCCGGGCACGACGGCAACTCCCGAGCAGCTTTTTGGCAAGCCGGGCATTGCGATGAACTACTCGCGCCATAACGTTGACGACAAGCTCAAGGAGCTTGGGATGTTGCGGGCACAGGCTCGGGAGGGCACGTCTGTCCCCGAGGACCTAGCGGAGCTTGACGAACTCGCGGCTGACCTGCAGGCCAAGCGCGGGCAAAAGGGTGTGCGTGAGATGGAAAGCGCCGAGGCGTTCTACCCTGACGTGCAGTTCAGTAGGAGCGCGGGTGGCCCCGCTGCTCCTGTGCACGTTGTGGTTCTCGCTGATCGCTGCACCGGCGAGGCGGCCGAGTGGCTTGTCCGCGCCGCCAAGTCCGCAGGATACGCCACCGTCATGGGGCGCGCCACCATCGGTTCGCTTGACAACACGTGCCCCAGGGCCGTTCGTCTCGACGACGATCTCACGCTCATCTTGCCTACGGCGACATATCTGGAAGCCCTCGAAGGCGATGCCACGCTCGGTCGCGGAATCGCTCCCGACGTGCACATTCCCTGGATTCCCGCCCAGCTTGCGCATGACGTCGAGCTCGAGACGGCCTGCGAGGCGGTGGTGGGGTAGCCTTGCCGCCGCCTCGGCGCCAAAATGAGTGCACGTTTGCGTTTTAATGTCGGGTGGGCGAGTACAGTCTCGGTGCTGCATGACGTTCTGCCTGGTAGATGACGTGCGAACATTCGGGCTATCTACCCCGGTCGAATTAAAACGCAAACGTGCGTGGTTTTTGCGGGGCCGCGACGAGACGGGCGGGGCTGAGTTCGGCTTGCGCCTACTCCTTTATCGCAAGTTCCACGATGGCGGCGACGATGCCGCAGCTGATGCCGCCGATGGCCCAGGAGAGCCAGAAGTACTCGTTGTCGGAGAACAGCAGGATGAGGCCGACGATAGTGGCCACGAGGATGCAGATGGAGCACAGTGTGCCACTGAGAGCGTTGCGGCGCTTGTGCAGGCGCATCTGCTCACGCAGGACAGGGTCGATGACCTCGTCGATTGCCTGGTAGCTCATGGATTCAGCAATTTCGAGGTTGTACTCCTCCACGTTGAGGCGGCCGTGCATGACCGCAGCGTAAACGAGCAGCCACACACCCAGGCCAATGCACACGAGCAGCGTGCCTGCACCCACAAAGTTCTTCCAGGATTCGAGCAACTCGCAGAGGAGCACGCCTGCCAGGATGAGCGCCACGCCGCCGCCGATGCCCCAGCCCAGAAGCTTACCGGCGCTGGTGCGGTCATCGATGGTGTAGAAGTCTTCCACAAAAGGGTGCTCGCGGTTGAATGCCTGCCTGCGGATGCACGCAGGCACAATCACAGCCACGCCAGCAGCTACGCCGGCCAGGGCAAAGGCCAGGCAGATGACTCCTTCGGTCACGATGGGGCCGACGAAGCCCTCGAGCAGCAGGCCGACTCCAATGGCAAGCAGAATGATTGCCGCACCGCAAGCGAGTCGCATCGCGAAGCTGCGCATGGCCTGGTCGTAGCCGCAGATGTCCTGTGGGGAGCCGGGCGCGGGTGCCGCAGCCTCGATGGGACGGCTCGTGAGGTCGCCCGTGATGATGTCGTCGAGCGAACATTCAAAGATTTGAGAGAGGCGGATGAGCTTCTCGGTCTCGGGGTAGGTGCCGCCTGCCTCCCATTTGGCGATGGCCTGGCGGCTTACGCCGACGAGCATGGCGAGCTGCTCCTGGGTCATGCTGAAGTGTATCGTTTTTTCGGACACCCGATGGAGAGGTAAAATCAAGACTCCACCTCAAGGAAGGGACCCGGCATGGCAGTGGACCACGTTCCAGGGAAGCAGTATCCCGAGCAGTACCGCAAGGACACGGCGGACTTCGTGATGGCCAGCGGCAGGACGATCAAGCAGTGCGCGGCCGACCTGGGCATCAACGACAAGACGCTCTCCAACTGGGTCGCCGACCGCAAGCGCGAGCTCGGCGTGGAGGGGACGGCGAGGCTGAAGCCCGCCGAGCCCAAGGCCGACCCCGAGCTCGCGGCCGCGCGGCGGCGCATCAAGGAGCTGG
>USJP01000356.1 GCA_900555105.1 uncultured Coriobacteriaceae bacterium
CGAGAAGGACAGGGTCTGTCCCTTGTATCGCGGGCTCGCCTCGACGTAGATGAGCGGACCAGGGGCAACCAGGGACAAATCCAGCGCGCCAATGGGCAGGCTGCCGTCTTCCCACGGTTTGTTTGCGGTGGAGCGGGCGTAGCCCGGCGGCAGGTCACACTCGAAGACGCACTCGTCGACGCTCACATCGGCGACGAGCTCGAGGGTGTCCACGGAGGCGATCACGGAGGCCACGAACGGGATGCGCCTGCCCGTTTCCCCGAGCCACGTGTCGACGAGGGCGTGGCACATCGCACGGCCGGTGGCGTCCGTCGCATACTCCCCCGCCATGCCGGTCGCCCTCTGCCCATCAACGCCCTTGTCTCGCGGCGGCACCTTGATGTCGCCCACGAAAAAGTCGAAAGCGTAGAGCCCATGATGAGTGCGATCGTCGTCGTAGGCGACGAATCCCAGCCCCGTGCCAATGAGCACGGACAGGAAGGCATCGTAGAGGCACTCCCTGTCCTGCGCAAAAAGGTCCGCCGCGTGAGGCGCGCGCGGGGTCATCTGCCCACCCAGCCACGCCTGCAGCGCCACGTAGCCCTCGTTTGTCGTGCAATCGTTGAATCTCACGGCAACCTCCTCGTTCCGACGAGCGCACGCCTGACACTACTATGACAGAAACGAGGGCGCGCGGGAACCACTTTCGCGGGCAAGTCCGAGTACCAGCGAGACCGCGCGGCGGCGGCCCAGGCCGCAGAGGGACGTCATCTTCCCCCAACCAGCGCAAACGAGAGCGACGCGCACAAAGATGCCCCGGCCTCGTCCCAGGATGAACTGCGTCCCGGAACTTGGACGCGTTTAATGGTAGCCGTTATGCGGCTTCCTGTAGGGCCTGATCCCGGTATTCTGCCGGGGTCAGGCCCTTGAGCTTTACTTGGCGTCTTGTTGTGTTCCAGTGCGTGATGTAAGCCTCGAGGTCGGCTTTGAAGCTCTCGAAGGTCTGCCAGTCCTGGCCGCGAAAGAACTCGTCCTTGAGGTGCCCGAAAACCTGCTCGGTGGCGCCATTGTCGATGCAGTTGCCTTTGCGTGACATGCTCTGGATGAAACCGTTATCGGCGAGCGCACTGATGTAGGCCTTGTGCTGGTATTGCCATCCCATGTCCGAGTGCAAGATCGGCTCAGCTCCTGCGGGCTTGGCATCCATGAGCATCTGGAGCATCTCTTGTTGCTGGGCGAGGTTGGGACACATCGAGATGGAGTGAGCCACGATCTCTTTGCTGGCAAAGTCGTAGACCGGAGCGAGGTAGGCCTTACCGAAGGAGAGCTTGAACTCGGTGACATCGGTACCGAGTTTCTGCCAGGGCCCATCGGCCTTAAAGTCGCGGCCGATGATGTTATCGAAACTTTGCCCCACGTCCCCCTTGTAGGAGTTGTACCTGTGGTACTTCGTTTCGCGGCGTATGCCGCAGCGCAGCCCCATTTCGCCCATCATCTTTAAGACCGTCTTATCGGCGATGCGCTCCCCTTCCTCAGCACGCAGGCACATGGCTACCTGCCTGTGACCGCACCCGTTGGGGGTTCGTGAAAAAATCTGGGCAACCTTGGGCCGCAGATACGCCCTGGTTGGCTGCTGGGGGTGAGCCAGCGCGTAGTAGTAGCTCGACCTGGCAAGACCGGCGGCCTCGAGGAGATCACACACCGCATGTCCGCGCCCTGAAAGCTCGGCGACCACTAGGGCTTTGTCCCGGTTTGGGAGCGCCTCTGCGCCTTCAGGGCAATCGATTTTTTTAGGTACGCCACCTGCGCCTCGAGCTTGCGCACGCGCTCTTCGAGTTCCTCCTCACGCGTTGGTGGCACCGCCCGCACCGACCCCTTCGGCCTGCCCTTGGGCTTGGGCCTGAGCGCCTCGGCCCCGCATTCGCGGTACTTGCGGCACCAGGAGTCCAGCGGCGATTTCGACGCTATCCCGAATTCCCTCATGACCTCGGGCTTCGCCCGCCCTGAATCGACCACGGCGCTCGCCGCGGCCACCTTGGTCTCCCAGTCGTATGACCTCGCCTTTCCCATATCAAGCAGGACCTCCCGTCCGACGGCGCGAAACGTCTCGTGCCATTTTCTCACGGCGCAAGACGGGATTCCAAGCGCGCAGGCAACGGCATCGCGGCCGAGCCCCCTCTCGAACATGTCGGCGGCAGCAGACCTGACGCCTTGACCGTATACGGTCATAAGAAAACCTCCCATTCCTCTGGACTGGTCAAGGTTTCTTGGACGGAAAAATAAGCTTCTTCAGGCAACATCTCG
>USJP01000357.1 GCA_900555105.1 uncultured Coriobacteriaceae bacterium
GACGCCAAAACGGCGGGGCTAAATCGGTCTTTTCGTTGTTTTTACAACGAAATACGCAGGCAAACTCGGCGCTTGCTGGTGCCGATGGAGTGCGGACTGCACCGAAACCCGTTTCGCTGCCAATGCGCCTGCCAAAACTGCACCGAAACGCGTTTTTCTGCCACTGGGGGCGCCCGCACTGCACCAAAACCCGCCTCGCGCCCTCGGAGGGTGTGCCACTTCATACACGAAAGTCCCGTGGCTCCATGCAAGGGGTCCGGCGTTTTATTCCTCCTGGGACCCTTCCGGAGCCATAGGAACGTCACATTCCGCGACCATGGCGCCAGTGCCGGATGGGCCAAACCTCCCCGCTTTGATGGCATCCTGGCATTCGTGGTCTGCCTAGCAGCCCCTTTGCCTGTCATCTCGCAGCGCCCGCTTTGGACTGCTCGCAAACTGGTCGCCCCGATGGACGGCCCGCGCTGGATGTCTTGGGGTAGAAGCCCTACATCCTGATGATGCTGTACCCTGCGTCTTCTATGGCCTTTTCAAGCGCGACAACGTCAGGTGCGACCTTTGTGCGCACGCAAGCCGTGCGGCTGACCAGATCCACGATCGCCCATGTGCCGGGCAGGGCGTTGAGGGCGTTCTGGATGTTTTCGACACAGCCCTCGCACACCATGTCCCTTACGCGGATCTGCGTGGTGAAGGGGTAGTGGGCAGGATCGGTGTCGGCGACCTCCACGTGCTTGGTCTTCTGTACGGTGCGTGCGCCCCCGCCGGCGCCCGAGCAGCACGAATCCTTTCCCTTGCCTATGCGCACGAGGTGCCGTACGGCGTAGATCGCCACGGCTGCCACTGCGGCGACGACGATGAAGCTTGCAAGGT
Source organism: uncultured Coriobacteriaceae bacterium (assembly GCA_900555105.1). Lineage (GTDB taxonomy): Bacteria > Actinomycetota > Coriobacteriia > Coriobacteriales > UMGS124 > UMGS124. The sequence continues at coordinate 868 of USJP01000357.1, forward strand.
TGAACTCCGGCATGATGCCCGCCTTTCTCAGGGGTGGTTTTCTCCTCCATACACGATGCATGCCCGGGCAACACGCTGTCCTGAGCATGTCTTTGCGCCCATGCATTGTGCGCCAGTCTCATCGATTTTTTCCCCATATGTCAACCTTAACAAACTATGCACTGAAAGCACAGTTTACGTGGAGTAATATGCATCGCTTTCCCCGCGTGTTATTCTGAGGGGCTAACCGTCTACCCAAGGAGCAAAGCATGGCAACTAACAAGCCAAAGGGCACTGAGGATCTCATCGGCAACGACGCCATCATGTGGAGCTATATGCGTGAGGCTGCCGAGGAGGCATTCACTGCATACGGCTACATCCCCGTCGAGATTCCCACCTTTGAGCAGGCCGATGTCTTCGTCCACGGTCTGGGCACCTCCACCGACGTCGTTCGCAAGGAGATGTTCACCGTCCTGTCTCCCGACGGTTACGCCAAGGTGAGCGAGGGCAGGGCCGACGAGCTCAAGGCTGACCAGCGCCTCGCCCTTCGTCCTGAGGGCACGGCCGGCACGGTGCGCGCCCTCATCGAGCACAACCTCGTGCCGCAGGGTGCCGCCCCCGCAAAGCTGTGGTATGCCGGCTCCATGTTCCGCGCCGAGCGTCCCCAGAAGGGGCGCCTGCGTCAGTTCCACCAGATCGGCGCCGAGTGCCTCGGCTCTACGGAGCCCACGGCCGATGCCGAAATAATTATCATGCTCATGCGTTTCTTCGAGAAGATGGGCGTGCCTATGGGGAAAACGCGCCTGCTTATCAATTCCATGGGCGATGACAACTGCCGTCCTGCATATCGCGAGTCGGTGCGTCAGTTCATTTTGGACCACGAAGGCGAGATGTGTGAAGAGTGCCGCCGTCGCGCCGACACGAATCCATTGCGTGCGTTCGATTGCAAAAACGAGGCATGCGCGCACGTGATGGAGAATGCTCCGAAAATCACCGACCATCTTTGCGACGATTGCCGCGAGCATTATGAGCAGGTCAAGGCCCTGCTCGATGCTGCTGGCGTGAAGTATATTGAAGACCCCACGCTTGTACGCGGTCTCGACTACTACACGCGCACCGTGTTCGAGGTGCAGGTTGTTGAGGGCATGGGCTCGCAGAGCGCTATCGGCGGCGCTATGACAAGCTCGCTGAAATCGAGGGCGGCCGTCCCACGCCGGGTCTCGGCTTCGCTCTTGGCTTTGAGCGCATGGTGCTTGCCCTTGAAGCGGCTGGCACGCTCGCCGATTCTCCGAAACGCGTCGACGGCTATATCGCCTGCGTTGATCCGTCGGTTCGCGCTACGGCCTTCGATTTGGTGTGCGCCGCCCGCGATGCTGGGCTTTCGGTCGAGATGGATCACCAGGGCAAGAGCTTGAAGAGCCAGTTCAAGATGG
>USJP01000358.1 GCA_900555105.1 uncultured Coriobacteriaceae bacterium
GCATCCTACAGGGAGGGGCGGACAACTTATGTCAACGGTGGTCTAACAGAGAGAATAACATACATCTCAGTACTTGGAATGTATGTTATTTAGTTCAGGCGGCGGATAGTACAAGGCCAAAATCTTGTTTCTCGGCCAGGTCGAGAGAAACGTTGATTGAGCGGGTCAGCCTCATCGAGCACGTTTCTACCCGCACTGCGACAACGCCGATATTTCGCACGACCCGCTTGCTCATCGACCAGTAGCGAAAAAAGGAGGGCGTCCCCGTCATGGGGGCGCCTCCTTCGTTTGCCAGTGCTGTCGGACGGGATCTATCCCCTACTCGACGTTTATGCGCGCGCCTTTTTTATGCGCAGATGGTATCGGCGGCAAGCTTGCCGGAGGTCAGAGCCCAGCCGTTGTTGGCACCAGAGGGGCTGTTGGAGCCCATGACGGCGCCCACGACCTCGCCGCAGGCGAACAGGCCCTGGATGGACTCGCCGGCGTTGTTCTGAACCTCGAGCGAGCCGTTGACCACAAGGCCGCCCATGGTGGTGGCGTAACGGGGCTTCTGCTCAACCAGGTAGTAGGGGCCCTCACCGATCTTCATCTTGAGGTTGTCGCCCGTACGGCCGAACTCGTCCTTGCCAGCCTCAACGCCGGCGTTGTAGTCCTCCACGGTCTGCGTAAGCACTGCCGGGTCCATGCCCACAAGGCCAGCGAGTTCCTCAAGGGTGTCGGCATGGGCGAAGATGGGCGTGGAGGAACCGTTGGCCTCAAGGTAGCCCTCGACGGCCTTCATGTTGAAGCCGGTGCCGGGGAGCTTCGCGTACCAAGCGTCCCAGTTCTTGGCGTCCATGAGCAGGAAGAGCATGGAGCCCGTCTGCTGCTGCTCGACCTCGAGGATGTGGTGGTTGGAGTCCTTCTCGTTGACGACGCGCTCGCCCTCGGGGGACACCAGAATGGCGCTCATCGGCCACACGACGAGGTTGCCATCGATGGTGGACTTGGCGCGGTGCTTGGAGACCTCGACGCCGTTGGGATAGAGCTTGGCGTAGTCAAGCATGATGGTGGCAGCGTCCACGTCGTCGGCCGTGGCCATGGTGAGGCCGTCGCCCGTGGAGGTCAGCAGGCCGTAGTACAGGGAGTGCTCGGCGAGCTCCTCGGTGAGCCAGTCCTCGGCATTGCCGTAGCCACCGGTGGCCAGCACGACAGAATCGGCATGGATGACATAGGTGGTGCCGTCGGCGCCCTCGGCCTTCACGCCCACGACGGCGCCGTTGTCGGTCAGCAGCGCCACGGCACGGGTGTTGGTCATGACGTCGCAATCGGTGCCGGCGATGGTCTCCTTCAGGGTCTCGGCCGCCATGTAGCCGCCGCCCATGTAGGCAAGCTCGCGGTTGTAGGTGTACTCGGCGAGCTGATGCAGACCAGCGTCGGTGTTGTACTCCAGGTCGTAGGTCTGGTTGAGCCAGTCGGTGACCTCACCCACGTTGTAAGCATACAGGCTGATGAGCTCCTCGTCGCACATGTTCTCGCCGTTCTCCTGGAAGTCGGCGATCATCTGCTCAGGGGTGTCCTCAGTCACGCCGCAGTCAATCTGCAGCTGGGAGCCGCACACGACCTGGTTGCCACCGGACACGGAGATGGAGCCGCCCAGACGGTAGGTCTTCTCGAGCAGGATGACATGCTTGCCCTGCTCCTCAAGACGGATGGTGCAGCTCATGCCAGCACCGCCGCCGCCAACGACAATGGCGTCGGCCTCAAGCTCGACCGTCTCAGTGGACTTTTCAGTCTCAACGGTAGCAAAGAAAGCCTCGGGGGCACCGGCCTGCTGGGCAGCGTCGGTCACGGCATCGATGATGCCCTGGGAAGTGATGGTGGCACCGGAAACGGTGTCGACGCCGACGCTCTGCGCGTCAACGATGCGCTCGACCATGATGTCGATGGCACCGTCGCCCACAACGGCGGGCGTCTCGGACTGAGAGGTGACCTCGATGGACTCGAGTGCAGTATCGGAGAAGGTCACGTCGACGACGATGTCGCCGCCGTTACCCGTGCCGGTGCCCGTGTAGGTGCCGGCAGTGAAGGAAAGCGCCTCCTCGGCAAGGGCGACGTGCTTGGTTGCGCCGGAAAGCGCAACGGCGCCGGCCAGACCCGCAGCTGCGACGGAGAAACTACGACGGGTGATGTTCTGCGCGTAAAGGCTCTTGGCAAGTTCCATGTATGCCACGCTCCTTAGTAAGTGGTTGGTCCCGTATGAGGCGAACAGCCTCTCGT
>USJP01000359.1 GCA_900555105.1 uncultured Coriobacteriaceae bacterium
TTGCCCAGGCACCCGGCTCGCACACCGTGCACCTCTTCTCAAGCCTTCTGTCTACCGCAGGCGTGGTGAACCTCGCTGAACATCCCGAGTGGGTAAGCGCCCCTGCGGGCAGCGACATCACGAGCAAGGAGCTTCATGCCCGCGTGGTCGAGCAGCTCAAGCCGCTGCTCCCCGACATGTCGTGCGTCTCGAAGGTCGTCATCTACGGCGCAGGCGTCACGGCCGGCGACCAAGCCGCCCCCAACACCGCCCAGACAAACGACCTCAAGGATCTTTGGAGCCAGATCTTGCTCGCCTGCGGTGTGGGCGAGGTGCAGTACGTGACAGCGCCCCTTTCGGGCAAGGAAACCGAAGGCGCGTACCCCGTGTCGACAGTGAAGCTGTCCCAAGTCACGGTCGACGTCGAGATTCCGCAGGCCCCCGAGCCCGAACCTGATCCCGAGCCGGAGCCGGAACCCGCGGCAGAGCCCGCCGCCGGCGTCAATTTCGACGACACGACCGTTCCCTTCGTGCCTGACACGGCCGAGCCGGCAGACCCCGACGCCGCACGCCAAGCTGTGGCCGAGCTCGTCTCCACGATGGCCAACTATCCCACCTCAACGGTCACGCTCGTGGGAAGCACCGCCGGGTGCCCCTGGCGTGAGGACCACGGCGTGTCATTAGGAATCGAGCGCGCCCAGGCCGTGGCGAAGATGCTCACCGACGCTGGCGTCGGCGCCGAGCGCATCACCGTCATCGGTTTGGGAGATCAGTCGAACGACCTGGTCAAACATGTGCCCGACATCCTGGCCGACGGCACGCAGGACAAGGATGCAGCCCAACAGAACCGCCGGGTCGTCGCGGTCGTCAACCAGTAAGGCACCCACACGAGGAGGTCAACCATGAAAAAGCGCTACACCGTGTGCACGTTCACCGACGGCGTCACCAAAGTCCTTGAGGAGGCGCGCGACCACGCCAAGAACCACAACGGACGCCTTACCGACAACGAGGCCAGCGCCTACAAGGCACGCCTGGATGCCGCCGCACGCATGGACAAGGAGGTCCTGCGCAAGGCATTGGCCAAGGAGATCTATGGCGACGAGGAAGCGGCCGTGGAATGCGAGGCAAGCATCCGTCAGCTTGAGGAGTCGCGCGAGCAGTGCCTGGCCCGCCTCAAGCGCCTGCGCGAGAAGGAATTGGAGGTCGATTTGGATGACTAGCGCAACGAGAGCCATCAAGGACCGTCAGAAGGTTAAGCCGCGCGGCAAGCTGGCGGCACGTATTGCGGGCTTCTTCGACCGCCGCAAGGAGGGCAACATCTCCGTTCGCGACGGTGTGGCCACAAGCCAATACCTGGCAGGCATCGAGTCACAGCGCAAAGGCCGCGTCGCCGAGGCGCTCCACGAGGCTGCGCAGATGTTCAGCAACGCCCGTGCCTGCACCGACGAGGCGCTCGGCACCTATGCGCTCAAGCTTGCCGACGCCCGCACGAGCAGGGACGCCCTGTATCTGTGCGAGCAGATTCGCGCAAAGGTGGGCTCATCGGTGGACAAAGCCCTCTCGGCAAGCGAGCACGCGCAGACGCTGGCCCTGGTCGAGCAGCAGTGCCTCGACATCGTCTCGGCCACCTACCTGCGCGCCGCCCGCCTCGATGCAACCGCATCGGCAACCGCCACCTGTGCCGTGAGCAAGGCGGCCGAGGAGCTTGCGGCGCAGGCTATGGCATTGCGTGCCGACTACGAGAAGGCCTTCTCGCGCCACCTCCACCTCAACGACCGCCCGTGAGCAAGAGATGCAGGCCATGGTATGGGCCTGCATCTCTCGTCAGCTCAAAAACACCCGTGAGGGTGGGTCGCCGACACATGGCATGGGCCTGCGGCCTCCATCAGCGCGGGAACGTCCATAAGCACGCACCGCAAGAAAGCAGGACCTCCGCCTCACCGAATTGTGAGTTGGAGGTCCTTGCCATAAAAATCGCTGATAGATGGAATGAGCCCCACTAGGCGGCCTGACCCTACTCTTCTGTCAGCGGCATGTCGGTCACGCCGCCCTTGTGGCACAGCACCGAGTAGCGGCGCTCAATGGTCGTGCGGAACGCCGAACGCCCCTCAAGCATTCCGTAGGCACACCGATAGGCGACGAGGGCGTTGCGCACGCGCTCCCCGTTGCGGAAACCGTCGCGCTCGTCGGCCGCGTCGCACACAAGCGCGTCAAGCGCCAAGGCCTCGCGGTACATGAAGTAGCCGATGTTGGCGCTGGGCTGAGCCTG
>USJP01000360.1 GCA_900555105.1 uncultured Coriobacteriaceae bacterium
AGCAGATCGATCTCGCGGTAGTCGACCGTCTGCTCGCCGCGCTCGCCACGGCTCTTGTTGAAGCTCTTGATGTTCTCGCCCACGAAGTAGCGCTTGCCAGCGAGCCATTCCTTCACGTGCGGCCACACCTCGTCGGCACCCTCGTCAGTGCTGAGCCAGTACTTCTTGGCGAAGTTTACCTTGAGCTGCATCACGTTGACAGCCGGGTCGGCAGCGGGGTGGCTGCGCACCGTGGTGGGCGCGAGGTGGATGAAGGCCCTCTTCACATCGGCGGCAGACTCGGCGTTGTATTCGCGCTCGTCAAGCGAGGCGATGAGCATAAGCGAAGGATGAACGATCATGGCATGACCTTTCTCAAAGGCCGCAGGCGACACCAACGCGCCACCTGCGGCTCTGTGCGTCTAGTAAGTCCGTACCTGTGCGCGCAGGTCCTGCTCGTCGAAGGCGATGACGCCCCAGGCAGCCAGGGCATAGTCGGCGATGACACTGCGGCGCACGCTCATATGGCGGCGGCCGTCGATGCCGGCGCTCACACGGTAGCCTTTGAGATTGAGCTTCTCGGACACCTCGAGGTCGACATCGGCAAACGAGCTGATGGCAAGCGTTTTCTTGGCGCATCCAGCCAGAGTGTAGAAAAGCGCGCGGGCCTTCTTGTCGATACTCTGGCGCACCTTGGCGGAGGCGCTGGCTGCATCGAAGTAAGCGTGCTCGGGAAGCCAGCCGTTCATGCAGCCGGCAAGCACCAGGTGATCGCACGACACGCCTTCCACATCGTCATAGGAGCACACACCCACGCCGGCCGCGTCGCCAAAGAAATCGCGGCGAGTCGCGCAGGCGTGCACGCTGGCAAACATCTGTGCCGCGCTGGCATCGGGACCCGCAGCCAGGCACGCGTCGAGAAGTGCCTCGCTCATGCGACGAACGCCCAGCTTGGAGGCGAGTTTGTCGATGAGGGTGCGCCCGGTGAGACCTGCGAGCTCGTCGATGAGGGCATGCCCCGCCAGGTAGGCCTCGGCCACGGCATCGTGCGTGGAACCAATGCCTCCTTCGGGCACGGCGGCGACCAGGCTCTCGAGCGCCTCGACGATAGTCTTGCCCTCCTCGGCACAGTCGTGCGTGGCCAGCTCGCAGAACACGTTGCTGTATGCCACATAGTCGCCCACGCCGCACCACACACGCCAGCAGATACCGTCCTGAGGATTGGCGAGCAAGCCGAGCATGCTTACGAAACGTGCCTCGTCGCACTCCTCGACCTTGCGGAAGTTCGCGCTCACGAGCTGGCCGGTCGCCATCTTGCGCACAGGCAGGCCGGTAGCCTTGAGGGCCTTGGCAAGAGAGCGGGCCCAGGTGAGGTTGGGTGCGGCAACGACAACCCGCGAGGGGTCGGCGCCGGCGTCCACCTTGTCTTTCACCCAGAACGCGACCTTGGCGAACTCCTCCTTCCACCCAAAGCTCTCAAGCAGCTCGACGCCCTCGACGGGCGCGGATGCGCAAGGCACGGCGTACGCGTCGGCGACCTCATGCTCGCCGCACGAGTCGAGAAGGCCCAGCGAAAGCGCATCGAGGAACCCCGAGTCGGCCAGCTGGGAGGCGGCACCGGCAACCATGCCGGTCGCCGGGGCAGGCAGCACCACACTCACCGCGCCCTCGTTGCGGGCGCAGAACTCCTCGATTCCCTTGCCATACGGGAAGGGGTCGGCACCCTCGGAGGTGTCGGTGGGGTCGGCACAAACCCACAGGCTCTCGGGGGCCAGGGCCTCAAGCACAAGCTGCGAGGCGCGGTTAAGCGCCTGATAGTCGTCCACAACGAAGTGACACGCAGGCAATGCGCGCGACGGGTCGGCCAGCGTTGCCAGATAATGCACGCACATGCCGGCAAGCTCGCAGGGATGGATCGAACCGTAGGCGGTCAGGCAGGTGCGAGCCAGGTTGAAGACCTTCTGCTCGTCCTTCTCCCAGAAGAAATAGGGGTCGTCGGTCTCGAGGGTCGTGAGGCTCTTGCGGAAAAAGCCGAGCATGCCCTTGAGCTGCTTGGCCGCCACGCCCGTGGTCTTGAGGTCCTCCTTCACGAAGTCGTCCTCAAAAGGCATGATGAGCCTGGGGGCGCGGTGCGTGAACGCCTGGGCCTCGGGAGTCGACAGGATCGAAAGCTCCAGGTCACGCGCGCAGGTCACAGTCACACCGTGTGCCGCCACATCGGCCATCGCCTGTACGGCCGCGTCACTGCCGGCAACAACGC
>USJP01000361.1 GCA_900555105.1 uncultured Coriobacteriaceae bacterium
ACGCACCCGCGACCACGGCGCGGCGCGTGGGACGAGACAGAGTGGCACCAATTGCAGGGATAGCATCGAGGAAGCGGGTATCAATCACGGCGGCTCAGCTCCTTCAGTTTGCGCGCCCAGCAAAGCCAGAAAACCAGCCAAGCGCATCGCGTGTTGGCAGCATGGTAACAAGTCTTGGCTGCCACAGGCACCAAAAGAAGGTGCAAGAAACGTAAACGGTTTGTCCGCAATCGTGTCTTGGAGCCGCAATCCCTTCTGCGCCGGTGCCGAAAACCGGCAGGAAAGAGGCCGTCGGACGGCTTGTCCATCGTCTCTTAGGATCGAGCTGGCAGCAAATCGAGTTTCGGAGTAGTCCCGAAGCCGCCCCTGGCAGCGAAACGAGTTTCGGAGTAATGATTTCTGGGCGAGAAGGTCGCTCGACTTTGTCTGGCAAGAAATTCTGTTGTTAAAACAACAGAATGGGCGACAAACGCTTCCCTTAAGGCCTCGGATTCCCTTTGAAAGGGCCTTCGGTGTCCGCGGGGAGCGTTTTGACTACTCCGAAACTCGTTTGTCTGCCAATGGGCTCGAGAAAACTACTCCGAAACGCGTTTTGCTGCCAAAAGGAGCCCCGGAACCACCTCCGCCGCGCCTCATCCCGTGCACCCCTTTACACCCCGGGTGCACCAAAGTCGCACCTTTTTGGCAACTCGTCGGCAAGGCGGCTGCGGGCGATACTGACCTCGTCAAATGCGCGGGACAAGGAAAACCGCGCCAACGAGAAAGGACATCGCATGAGCTACCTCGACGAACTTGGACACATCTTCTCCGGCGTGGAGAACAGCCGCGACGACGAGGCCTGCGCCGAGACCCCCCTCGAGTGTGCCCGCCGCCAGATCGACGCCGTGCGCACCCCCTACTGCGAGGGCCCGGAAGGCACCTTCCGCACCTGCGGCAACCGTCATGGCTGCGGTTTCGCCGAGGCGATGGCAGTCGTCGAACCCACCACGGGCCTGGCGACCGTCGATATCACCATGAACCAGCGCATCTCGCCCGAGCTCATGAAGGTGACAAGGAAGCTCTTCCGCCGCCTTAACGCGAGCTTCATCGTGGCCGGCCTCATGGTGGATGACGAGGGCTGGCTGCACTTCCGCCCCGAGGAGCCCATCGACCTTGCCCACGGTGGCGACCTGGCCGACTGCCTGGGCAAGGGTCTCTCCACCGTGCACGCCTATGCCAACGTCGCCTGCCAGCTTGAGGCAGGCCGCGACCCCTGGGACATTCTGCGCGCCGACAAGGAGGACGACGACTCGAGCAGCGATTCGAGCAGCGATTCGAGCGACGACCTCCTCGCCACGCTGCGCCGCCTCATGGACAACGACTAACGCACCCTACGAAACCGTAACGGTTTCATCTGTCACCACCCATCAACACAAGACGCAACCAACCCCACAGGAGGCACACCATGCTTATCAACGCTGAGAAGAACGAGACCGGCCTCGTCGGCAAGGAGATCGCCGGAGCGACCTGGCGCGCCGCGGACGGTGACAGCGTCTATGCCATCTTCCACCTGCAGCACCTGAGCTGCGGCGTCACCATCGAGAAGGGCTCCCAAACCCCCTACCTGCGCTTCACCCCGAGCGTGCAGATCCCCCGCGAGGCACGCCGCGGATTCGAGCGCTTCCAGTTCGAGTGCGACGACGAGGAGATGATCGACCTCTCCTTCGACCCCAAGGACGGCGAGGTCGTCTTGCGCCGCGACATCCGCGACTACGAGCCCCAGACCATCGAGCGCACCCTGATGCCCGAGCTCACCTGGTTTGACGAGCACTTCTATCCCCTCGTCATCGACTACGTCGCAAGCGTGTATTCCAAGAAGGAGGCCTAACGACCATGGCGACGCGTGCTGCTCAATACTTCGCCGGCATGTTCGACGTGGGCGCCGAGCCCGACTGGGAACGCGTCGCCAAATCCGTCGACCTGCTGGCTGCAAACGACGTGCGCATCGAGTGCCTCTCGGCCGTGGCGGGCGAAGGAGGAAAGATGCGCGTGCCCTTCTTCGCCCGCTCGGGACACCTGCGCGAACATCTCGATGGATCCGCCGACCCACGCGGGCTCATCGAGGCGATGTGCCCCTTCAAACTTGACTCATACAAGCGACTTGACCCCAAGACCGCAGGTACCTTCGCTCTCAAGGCGATGGTGAAGCTTTCAAACGACAATCACGACACGAGCTTCACCAAGCCCTCCGATC
>USJP01000362.1 GCA_900555105.1 uncultured Coriobacteriaceae bacterium
TACCATCCGCAAGCGGTTCGGCCACATCGACGGCCTGCGCGTGGGCATCGTGGGCGACTCGGTGCACTCCCGCGTCGTGGGCTCTCTTGCCCCGGCGCTTGTGAAGATGGGCGCCGAGGTGACGCTTGTGGGCCCGGGTCCCTTCCTGCCGGCCCGTCCCGACGTGCTTGGCGCCAAGAGCACCCGTGACTTCGACGCGCTCCTTCCCGACCTCGACGTCGTGTACATGCTGCGTGTGCAGCAGGAGCGTATGGAGGGTGCCTCCATCCCCTCCACGAGGGATTACTCGTTGCTGTTCGGTCTCGACGAGCGCCGTGCCAAACTCATGGCCCCGCAGGCCGTCGTCATGCACCCCGGTCCCATCAACCGTGGCGTCGAGATGTGCTCCCAGGTGGCAGACGCCGCCAACTCGCTTATCACGAGCCAGGTCAACGCAGGCGTGAGCGTGCGTATGGCCGTCATTTATCTTCTTCTTGGAGGTGAAGGCAATGTTGTTGCTTAAGGGTGGCCATCTCGTCGACCCCCAGGTTGGGCTCGACGCCGTGCTCGACGTTCTCGTGGGCGACGACGGCAAGATCTGCCAGCTCGGCGAAGGTATCGAGCCCGCTGAGGGTTGCCAGGTCATTGATGCAACCGGAAAGTACGTCATCCCGGGTCTCGTGGACATTCACGTGCATTTCCGTGATCCCGGCCTTGAGTACAAGGAGACCATCGAGGGTGGTTGCCGCTCGGCTGCCAAGGGCGGCTACACCGACGTGTGCACCATGCCCAACACCAAGCCCGTGTGCGATGACGCTCCTGTTGTCGTCTACCAGCTTGCCAAGGCTGCTGCTGCCGGGCTTGCCCGCGTTCATCCCATCGGCGCTATCACCAAGGGTGAGGCCGGGGAGAGCTTGGCCGAGATTGGCAACCTCTACAAGGCGGGCGTGTGCGCCTACTCCGACGACGGTCGCGGCGTGCAGTCGGCCGGTATGCTGCGCACGGCCATGGATTACATCTCCCAGTTCGACCGCGTCGCCATCAGCCACTGCCAGGACGAGTCGGTCGTGGGCAAGGGTGTCGTGAACGAGGGCGTCGTCTCGAGCCGCCTGGGTCTGGCCGGCTGGCCCGCCCAGGGCGAGGAAGTCCAGGTTGGTCGCGACATTCTTCTCTCTGAGCTCACGGGTTGCCCCCTGCATATCGCCCATGTCACCACGGCCCAGGCCGTGGACATGGTCGTGCGCGGTCGCGAGCGCGGCATCGAGGTCAGCTGTGAGGTTTGCCCGCACCACCTGTTCCTCTGTGAGGACGACATCACCGACGATTACGACACCAACTACAAGATGAACCCGCCGCTGCGCACGCATGAGGACATGCTGGCTCTCCAGGATGCCCTCTGCGACGGTCGCATCGATTGCATCGTGAGCGACCATGCGCCCCACGCGGCGCACGAGAAGGCGCTCGAATTCGAGCTTGCCCCCTTCGGCATCGTCGGCCTTGAGACCGAGCTGCCGCTCGTCCTCACGCACCTGGTCAACACCGGCAAGATGAGCTGGAACCGCCTTGTTGACGCCATGTGCGTGCGTCCCCGCCAGATCTGTCGCCTGCCGCGTGTCGCAATCGAGGCCGGCTGCGAGGCGACGCTCACCGTGGTCGACCCCGCCGAGCGTTTTACCGTGACCGAGGACTTCCTCGAGTCGCGTGCCAAGAACTCGCCCTTCATCGGCGCCGAGCTTTGCGGCCGCGCCGTGTACGCCTTCGTCGAAGGCAAAGCCATACTTGCTAACGGAGAGGTGGTTTCCCAGTGAACCCTTTGATTGATGACGGCTCCACCCCTAGGGCCCTTCTCGCGCTCGAAGACGGCAGCGTGTTCGAGGGTTTGTCCTGCGGCGCCGCCGGTGAGACCTTCGGTGAGGTCGTGTTCAACACCTCCATGGTGGGCTACCAGGAGATCGTGAGCGACCCTTCCTACGCCGGCCAGATCGTCACGCTGACCTACCCGCAGGTGGGCAACTACGGCGTGTGCGAGGAGGTCATGCAGTCCCCCGAGCTCTACCTGCGCGGTCTGGTCGTGCGTGATATGTGCCGCACCCCCAACAACTGGACGAGCACGGGCAGCCTGCCTGAGCTGCTGAGCAACCACGGCGTCGTGGCCATCGAGGGTGTCGACACCCGTGCCCTCACGCTCACCATCCGCGACAAGGGTGCCATGCGCGCTGCCATCTCCACGGTCGACCTCGCCCCT
>USJP01000363.1 GCA_900555105.1 uncultured Coriobacteriaceae bacterium
GTCGTTGGGATTGTTCGCCTCAAGCGCGCAGGTAGGACATACCGTGGCGCATGTGCCGCAGCCCACGCACAGGTCGGAGTCGACACTCACCTCGTCCTGCGTGATGGAGATGGCACCCGTCGTGCAGGCATCGGCGCACTTGGTGCACGACGCCTTGCGGTTGCGCATGACGGCGCAGCGATACGGGAACGCCTTCAGCACATCGCTGGCGATGCCGTCAAACACCCCCAGCATTCTGCTCGTAGCCATGGCTAGGCGTCCACACCGTCGAGGAGGTCGTCAAGCGCCTCCACCTCAGTCTGCACGAAGCCCAGGAGCAGCTCGCCGGCACCGATGTAGAGATCGGTCTGGGAGAAGTACTTAATGTCGGAGACGAACATGGGCACCCAGTTTGCGAGGTGCTGGCCCACGAAAGCGCGCTGGGTCTTGAGCATCTCCACGGCCTCGTCCTCCTTGCCCTCCTTGAGGGCCTTGGCCGTGCGCTCGCTCATGACCTGCATGAACTCGAGCTCGAGGGCAATGTGGTCCTCGCAGTCGTTCCACTCCTCGCCCTTCTTCAGCAGGTTGGCGCGGTAGATAGCGAGCACCTCGTCGCGCGCGTCCTGCATGAGCAGGCGCTTCTCGGAGGTATGGACGCTCTCGAAGGGGTAGGCGGCGGAGCGGCCGTTGTTGCCGTGGCCGATGAACGTGCGGGCATAGTCGCGCGCCAGGTCGAGCAGCGTATCCTCCCAGGTGCCCTTGAGGTAGTTGTACATGGTGCGGTAACCGTAATCCACGTGCTCATTGCCCGTGGAGGTGGGGAACTTCAGGTGGCGCAGCTCCTCGAGGAACTTGCCGTCAACCTCAACACGGAAGATGCGCGCGAGCAGGCCATAGGTGCGGGCGCGGCGGGTCATGAAATCAACGAGCTCGCAGCCCTCGACGACTTCCTCGGTCTGGTCGGGCATGGCGATGGTGTCAGTCATCTTGCAGCTCCTTTAGGCTTGTGCGGTCGCGTTCTTCTTGAGGTAGTTCTCACCCAGGTCGGTAAGGCACCAGCCGCGGTTCTTCCACTCCACGGCGCCCACCTCCTGCAGACAGTCAATAAAGTGGCTCGGCGCCTTGTGCGGGTTCTCGAGACGCTCGTCACCGGCATAGCGGTCGTTGATGGCGCCCATCGTGCGACCCTGCTCATGCAGGAAATTCAGCAAGTCCCTATAGATGTCGGCGTAGCGGGCGTCGCGCACACTGATGAGCTCATCGAGCTCGGAACCCTCGCGGCACTCGGCAAGCACGGTGAGGCCGGCGTCGGTGGCCAGCCAGGTCGCCTGCTGGGGTTCCCTGATCTCGAGGTACTCAACGCCGTCCTCATCGACGGCCTCGTCGGCGTTCTCGGGCAGCTTGGCGACCAGCGCGCCGGACTTCTCGAGCATGGTGCACAGGGACAGGGCCGAGTACACGCTGAAGCAATCCTTCTGAAACTCGTCGACCATCTCGGTCACCTCGCCAGAGGTGCGCTCCTGGCAGCACAGCTCGATGATCTTGAGGAGCACGGGCTTGCGGGCAAAGTTGCGCGCGAACAACTCGCGGATGGCGTCCTCGGGGCAGGCGAAGCGACTCTGGTCGTAGACACTCGGCTTCTTCTGCGACTCGGGCATCTCCTTGATGACGGGCAGCTCCTCGATCTCGTCGGCGGCAACCGCTTCGGGGTCGTCGGGGTCAGGGGCAAAGGGATCGAACTCGTCGGTGTCGACGATCTCGAAGTCAAACCCCAAATCGTCGAACTCCCCCACAGTGCTTTCGGACTCAAACTCAGACATGCGTCTATCCTCTCCCTCACTGGCGCACGGCTTGCGCTTCCGGGAGAAGATGCTAGGGTTCCTCGACACACGAGCTTCATAAACGGTGGATGATTTGAAGGGATTCATGCTGCTCATGAAGGCATCATCGGTCATGGATGAGCCGATGAACTGGGGTTTTGCTGAATGACACACAAGTGCGAAGGTCTGCGAGAGCATGTGGGGCATCGGCCGGCAAACGGGTAAAGAGACATGCAAAGGCCGGCAAACGCGGCAGGGTACGCGAGTGTCACAGGGTGGTGCGAACAGGCTGCCGTATTGCGCTCACGAATGTGGAAGGCCGCAGCCGAAGTTCCAAATGCAAGCTCACGCCACTCAGCACACAGCCAAAAAGTGCGACGCTCGTCCCGATAGTCTGCTCGACGGTCGCGCACGTACCAAAAG
>USJP01000364.1 GCA_900555105.1 uncultured Coriobacteriaceae bacterium
ACCGCCTGCCGAGCGCCTTCTCGGGTGGCCAGCGCCAGCGCATCGGCATCGCCCGCGCCCTGGCCGTGCAGCCCAAGCTCATCATCGCCGACGAGCCGGTCTCCGCACTCGACGTCTCCATCCAGGCCCAGATCATCAACCTGCTCTGCGACCTGCAGGAGAAGCTCGGCCTGTCGATCCTGTTCATCAGCCACGACCTGCGCGTAGTGCGCTACATCTCCGACCGTGTGGCTGTGATGTACCTGGGCGCCATGGTGGAGACCGCCCCAACCGACACCCTGTACACCGCGCCGGCCCACCCCTACACCAAGGTGCTTCTTGCCGCCGCCCCCTCCATGGAGGAGAACAAGGTGGACGACAAGAAGGCGGCAGTTCTGGGCGAGCTCCCCTCCCCCATCAACCTGCCCAGCGGTTGCCGCTTCCACCCGAGGTGCCCCTACGCCGACGAGCTGTGCCGCACCGAGAGCCCTGAGCTGCGCTGCCTGGCGGAGACTCCCGAAGGCCCGCACATGTGCGCCTGCCACCACCCGCTGGTGTAGGAGCGCCCTGAGGCGAGACCCAACGCTGCGATTGCTTGCTTACAAAAATCCCCCAGTCCACATGGTGTGGGCTGGGGGATTTTTCATGGCTGGGTTTATGTGGGGCGTCCTGGACGGGTTCTACCTGCCCAGGCTTGCGTCGTGCTTGGCGCGGGCCTGGGCGGAGTAGCGCTGCTGGTAGCGCACGTCCACGAGCTCGGCGACGATGGCGATGGCGAGCTCTGCGGGAGTCTTGGCGCCGAACTTGAGGCCAATGGGGCGCTTGACGCGCTGCCAGTCGAGCTCGGTGCCACCCTGGGCAAGCACAAGGTTGTGCACGGTGTCGTTCTTGCCCTTGCAGCCCATCATTCCCACGTAGTGCGCACGCTGGCGCGTGCCCCACACGCAGCCCTGCGGATCGAACATGTGGCCGCGGGTAAGGACGCACACATAGTCCTCGGGAGCGCACTCGATGTCATCAATGCCGGCAAAGCCAGGGCCGGGCAGCAAGATGCGCTCAGCGGTGGGGAAACGCTCCTCGCTGATGTAGGCGGGATCGTAATCCACGACCGTCACACGGAAGCCCACATGCTCGGCAAGCGCGGCCGTCTCGGCCGCGGCGTCGGAAGCGCCGAGCAACCACACGTGAACCTTGTCGAAGAGCGGGGCGCTCATCCAGGTAAGGCCGGCAAACTGGTCGTTGTGCATGCCGGGGCCGCGCGTGATGTCCTTCATCTGGAACAGGTCGCGCGGCGAGTACTCGCGGCTGGCCACGACCTCCTTGGCGTCGCTGCAGAAGAAGACGAGCGGCTCGCCGTCGGCCGAACCCTGCTCGCCGTACTTCTTGGTGACTTCGTTGTCCACATTGGACTGGGCAGCCTGGGGGTCGAACACGAGCTTGAAGCCAATCCAGGCAAGCTCACCGGCCTCCATGGCGGCGATGGCGCGCTCGAAAACAGGCACGTCGGCCACAGTGATGCCGTTGACGAGAGCGTCAAGCACGACAGGCGTCACGTTCTCCTTGCCAGCAAGGGCCTCAGGCTCGAAGCAGGGGAAGTCCTCTGCGGGAAAAACGGGCGTCTTGCCCTCCTTGAGGGCCTCGACAATGGCAACGAGCGTTTCCTTCTTCATGCAAACATCCTCTCCTTAGCAAAGCACACGGATGCAGTTCAGTATAGCCCCTTTGCTCGCCAGGACTGTTGCATTTGCAACGAAGAGAGCCCCCTGTGCCATTGGGTGCCAACAAGGGCGGCGTGTGCAGCGTGACGTATGACCAGGCATGCCGTCCCAAAATGGCGTATCGCACGCACCCCAAATCGTCATTCCTTTTCGTCATTACCAGCCGAGAAAGCAAGTGCGAGTGACACCGACATCGAGCATGAACGCGGCGCCCTCGTCCCTTTGCATCCGAACGCGGCCACCCCCGGCGCACAAACAGTGCACCCGGCCCTTTGCGTCATTGCCAGGAAAGTACGCGAGCCCGCATGGTTTCAATGTCGAGCACGCCATAGGCGAAGCCCTTGCGCACGAGGCATTCAGGCATGAACTCGTCGTACTTGTCGAAAATGGGCACTTCCTCGGGATACACGAGCTCCATGGGGTCGGCAAGCGCAAGCGCCTCTTGTTGCACCACTTGCAGGAAGTCGTCTCGCTCGGCCGGCATGCGGAACTGGATGTAATAGGGTCGGGCTGAATCGATGCCCT
>USJP01000365.1 GCA_900555105.1 uncultured Coriobacteriaceae bacterium
GTCGGAGCCGCGCATGAGCGCCTCGTTGCCACGCACACCCCCAGGACCGGCGGCACCTGCATCCTGCCAGTCAGCTGGATCCTCCCCCCACACGGCATCTTGTGCCGCCTGGCGAGGCAGACGCGCTGCTCCTGCAGGCAAAGCCCCTGCCGGGCAGGCTGGCCCCGCAACAAGTCCCGAGGCCCGCGCGACGTGGCGTGCCTCCTCCAAGCGTGCCTGGGCGTTGCCCATGAGGTACATGTATTGCGTGTCCTCGGCCAGCACGCGCTGCATACGCTCGAGCACATGAGTGTGGATGTCGCCCGCAACCTCGCCAAAGTAGGCCGGCACCTTGCCCTTCACCTGTGTGCAGTACACCACATGGCGTTTGTGGTCGACCTCCTCGACGATCCACACATGGCCGGCGATGGCAATCTTCTCGCCCGGAGGCGGCGGCTGCACAATCGTACCGAGTTCCATAGACTCACTGCGGCAGGTGTATTCCTCGTTGTCCTGGAACGTCGCATAGAACTTATAGGAACTCGTGACGCGCTCGCCGGCGAGGCCCACGATGAGTCCACCCTCGTCGGTGCGCTCGATGTGGTCGATGTCGACAAGATGGCGCAGGAGCACCCGATAGTCGTCAGGCGAGATGGTGTCGAAGCACGACAGGTTAAGCACCTGGTTGGCAAGCTGGGCGGCACTCATCTCGCCACACGAGGCAAGCGTCGCCATGGTCTGATGATAGAGCAAGCTAAAGGGCATGCGGCCCGTGCGCGGAGGCTCAACCCATCGTTCCTCCAGGTACACCTGCACAAGGGCGATGCCCTGCACAAGCTTCCAGGGAATGCACTCGGGCATGAGGGCGCAGGCCTCGGGCTCCTCCTCACGCATGACAAACCACATCTCGCAGGGCCGCTCGCGTCGGCCGGTGCGGCCCATGCGCTGCAGGAAGCTGCTCACCGTGAACGGCGCGTCTATCTGAAAGGCCCGCTCGAGCCTGCCGATGTCGATGCCGAGCTCGAGGGTTGCCGTGGTCACGGTCGTAAACACGCGATCGTCGTCGCGCATGGCGTCCTCGGCGCTTTCACGCAGCGACGAGGAAAGATTGCCGTGGTGGATGAGAAAGCGGTCGGGCTGCCCCGTGGCTTCGCAATACTGGCGCAAGCTCGTGGTGACGGCCTCGGCCTCCTCGCGCGAATTGACAAAGACCAGGCACTTGGCGTCTTTGGTGTGCTCGAAAATGTAGGCGATGCCGGGGTCGGCGTGCTCGGGCGCCACGTCGCTGGCAGGCTCAAGCGCGGGTCCTGCGGCTCCAGCGGGCTCGCTTACCTGTGTGCGGGGATGGGGCCCGCGCTGCACCGCCTGCGGACCGCTCACAAAGAAATGCTCCATGGAGAGCCGCCAGGTGCGCCCCTGCTCTTTGACCTGCGGAATGACGCAGCCCCGCCCTGTGCCGCGCGAGAGAATCTCGCCGGTGAGCTCAGGGTCGCCGATGGTAGCCGACAAACCAATGCGGCGGGGGTTGACGCCCGCCATGCGCGAGAGACGCTCGATGCAGCACAGCGTCTGCCCGCCGCGGTCACCGCGCAGAAGCGAGTGCACCTCGTCGATCACCACGAAGCGCAAATCGCAGAACAACCTGGCCACAGCCGAGTGCTTGTGCATGAGCAGCGCCTCGAGCGACTCTGGCGTGATCTGCAGGATGCCCGAGGGGTTCTTGAGCATGCGCGCCTTATGCGAGGCGCTCACGTCGCCGTGCCAGTGCCACACGGGGATGCCCGCCTCGGCACACAGGTCGTTGAGGCGGTAGAACTGGTCGTTGATGAGCGCCTTGAGCGGTCCCACGTAGATGGTGCCCACCGACGCAGGTGGGTTCTCGTCGAAGAGCGTGAGAATCGGGAAGAACGCGGCCTCGGTCTTGCCCGAGGCTGTAGAGGCCGCCAGGAGCACGTTGTCGTCAGTGTTGAAGATGGCGTCGCCGGCGGCCACCTGGATGCCGCGCAGCGACTCCCAACCATGCGAGTAGATGAAATCTTGGACGAAGGGCGCGTAGCGGTCGAAGACGTTCAAGGGGACCGCCTAAATGGTGAACTCGGCAAAGGTGCGCGGCGCCGCAACCGGCTCGGCCGCCACACGCGGGGTGCCAGGCGTCTCGGAGGCAGCCGGCTGGATTACCTCGTCATACAGCGAGGATGTCGGCTGCGTGGCAGATGCATG
>USJP01000366.1 GCA_900555105.1 uncultured Coriobacteriaceae bacterium
TCGAAACCCGTCAGATACAGCTCCCGCAGGGTGCGCTCATCGAGCACCGAGTCGCATGTCGTCGGTCTCCAGGGCCTTCAGGGCTTCAAACCCCATGCTCACTCCTCCCCCGATGCCGACAGCTCGCCCAGAGGCGCGGCGTCGAGTGTCTTCTCATGCGACGTGATGGTGATGTCGCCAAATAACTCTTCTTGCTCCAGGCCCACGATGTCGCGTTTTCCCAGCTCAAGCAGGGCAAGGATGCTCACGACCTTGTTCTGGGTGGAGGGGTTGTCCTCCACGAGCTCGCTGAACAGCATGCGCTGGCGGGCGCGCACCACGGTGTCGACCTCAACGACGCGCTCCTCAAGCGGCATGCGCTTAGCGGCAATGTGCTCGCTTTGCAACAGCACGAGCTCGCGGCGACCCAAAAAGCGCGCACAGGTGCGGGCGAGCTGGTCGAGCGTCACACCCTTGAGGAAGTCGGGCGCGGCGTCACGGAAGCGTTCGTCAGGGCCGATGGTGCGCGGGTGCATCTTCGACTCGGCGAGCATGCGCGACTCAAGCGCGGCGGCCGCCATCTTGTAGGTGCGGTACGCCATGAGCCTAGCCACGAGGACGTCGCGCATCTCGTCGGCCGTGAGATCCTCGTAGCCGTCGTCGAAATCCTCCTCGGTCGTGTCCTCCACAGGGTCGCCCTGCACAAGGGCCGCTGCCTTGAGGTCGAGCAGCGTGGCGGCCACGAGCACGAAATCGCTCGCCACCTCCAGGTCCACGTCGGGCATGTTCGCGACCTCGGCGAGGTACTGGTCGGCCA
This sequence comes from uncultured Coriobacteriaceae bacterium, assembly GCA_900555105.1. Classification (GTDB taxonomy): domain Bacteria; phylum Actinomycetota; class Coriobacteriia; order Coriobacteriales; family UMGS124; genus UMGS124. Next base: position 797 of record USJP01000366.1, read on the forward strand.
CTGCGGACACGCTCACGGTGCCGATGTCGATCTTTTGACGCATCACCAGCTGAAGGAGCAGGTCAAACGGCCCCTCGAAGCCAGCGACGGAAACACGGTACACCATACGCAGCTCGCCTTAGGGAACGAGGACGTTCAACAGGGCGTAGGCCGTGTGCCTGAGGTACCAGCCCAGCGGGTCCCACGGCGTGACCATGGGAACGAGGAACAGCAGGGCAAGCAGGATGAACATGGAGTACTGCTTCACTTTGTAGAACTTCTCCATGCCGGCCGGCGTAAGGAATGCGGTCACGATGCTCGCGCCGTCGAGCGGCGGTAGCGGGATGATGTTGAAGAAGAGCAGCACGAGGTTGATGAGGCAGTAGTAGTAGCCGATGCGGTAGACCCAGATGAGCACCTCGACCATGCCCATCGACATGGTCGGCGAGACCGCGGCCTGCACGATGCAGCAGATGGCCGCGCCCACAAGCGCCTGGGCCAGGTTGCTGGCAGGGCCGGCGAACGCCACGATGAGCTCGCCGCGCTTGCGGTCCTTGAAGTACATAGGGTTGTACGGCACGGGCTTGGCGTAGGCAAAGATGGGGCCGCCGATGAAGCTCATGATGAGTGGCAGCAGCACCGAGCCAACGGGGTCGAGGTGCTTGGCCGGGTTGAGCGAGAGCCTGCCGGCACGCTTGGCCGTGGGGTCGCCCAGGCGATAGGCGGCATAGCCGTGCGAAATCTCGTGCACCATGATCGAGAAGACGATGCACGCGAGCTCTATCAGTACGATAAGAATGCGTTCAGGCGTCATGGAGCTCACTTGACGACCCCCTTAAGGAAATGCAGCAAACGGGCAAGCAGGAAGAATGCAACGGCAAGCAGCGCAAAGTCGGTGCGAAACACCCCGCCGAAAGGCGAGGCCCCAGAAGCACAGGGGCGCCGGGATGAGCTGCGTAATGGAAAGCGCCAGAGGCGCCACATGCAGGGCAAGGGCCACCTGGGTGGACAAAAGCGAGGCGCACAGCAGCAACAGCACCAGGCTCACGGCCATGCAGATGCAGCTCAGCACATAGAGAACTGCCCTCACGACGCCGGCCATGCTAGTTCCCCTGCAACTGGGAGAGGGCGGCTGCCGTCTCCTCCTCGATGAGCGTGGAGAGCTCGAGCCACTCCTCCTCGAGCTGCGCCAGGCGCGGCTTGATCTTGGAGTACTCGTCCATGGCCTTGTCGAAGGCGGCCTTGTCGTCGTAGAGGTCGTTGGACGACATCATCTCGACGAGCTCGGCATGGCGCTTCTGGGCCGCGGTCATCTCCTTCTCCACCTTGGAGAGGCGACGCTTCTCGTCGGCGAAGCGGCGGGCCACCTCGGCCTTTGCGGCAGCCTCGGCCTTGCGCTGGTCGCGCGAGCGGTAGT
>USJP01000367.1 GCA_900555105.1 uncultured Coriobacteriaceae bacterium
AGGCCAAAGGCCCGCACCGCGCACGTCGGCCCTGCGCGCCTTGCGCATCAGAACCCGCGTTTTAGTGGAAAGCGGAACCTGATGTTCTGTATCCTGCGTGCGTCGCGAAATAAAAAAATGCGGCGGATCCTTCGTCTGCGGGTAAGGGGGAAGTGCCGCAGGGGATCCGCCGCTCAAGGGGAATGCCGGACGTCCAAGCGCAAGGGGGTCGCTCGCGTCGGCTCTATGAGGAGGCGTGCTCAAGGTCTGACAGGTACGTTGCTCAAATTGCTGAGCGCCTGTCCGCTTGACTGACTGCATAATGCCTCATCCGAGCGTTTTACGCGCCACCCCAGGAGTGCTATATACTAAAAATCGCTATCTAGCTGGGAAAATGATTGTGAAGATGTCTTCATAACTGCTTACATCACCCCTTTGGAAGGATAATGATTAGACATTGTGCATCAGTGTAATAACCCCTAGTCACCCAGGTAAAACGGCTATCACCCCGCTGGGGCGGGGCCAACGGCATCAGGTAATCTCTGGTAATCCCAGACCAGATGCCGTCGACCCCTTTTGTGCTAGAACTGCGTGCCCACGATTTTCGGGGTGAAACCGTCCTTTTCGAGCGCCTCGACGATTTCGTGCTTGTGATCGGTGCCGAAGGCCTCGATGGTCACGCGCAGCTCAACCGCCGCGTTGCGGTTCGTCGTCACAAACTGGTTGTGATCCAGGCGGATGACGTTGCCCTTATGGTCGGCGATGGTCTGGGCCACACGCACAAGCTGGCCGGGACGGTCGGGGAGCAACACACTCACGGTGAAGACGCGGTCGCGCTTGATGAGGCCGGACTGCACGACCGAAGACATCGTAATGACGTCCATGTTGCCGCCCGACAGCACCGAGACGACCTTCTTGCCCGTAAATTCGAGGTGGCGCAGTGCCGCAACAGTGAGCAGGCCCGAGTTCTCGACGACCATCTTGTGGTTCTCCACCATATCGAGGAAGGCCACAACGAGCTCGTCGTCTTCGACGGTGATGATGCCGTCGAGGTTCTCCTGGATGTAGAGGAAGATGAGATTTCCGGGCTCCTGCACGGCGGTGCCGTCGGCAATGGTGTTCACGCTCGGCAGCTTCACGACGTGGCCGGCCTCCAAGCTCGCCTTCATGCAGGCTGCTCCTGCCGGCTCAACGCCGATGACGCGAATCTTAGGGTTGAGCAGCTTTGCCAGAGTGGAAACACCCGTGGCAAGTCCACCGCCGCCGATCGGCACGAGGATGCAGTCTGCCAGCGGAAGCTCCTGGAAGATCTCCATGGCGATGGTGCCCTGGCCGCAGGCAACGTCGAGGTCGTTGAAGGGGTGCACGAAGGTAAGGCCCTGCTCCTCGGCAAGTTCGCAAGCGCGCGCATATGCCTCGTCATAGACGTTGCCCACAAGCTCGACGTTGGCGCCGTAAGACTTGGTGCGCTCGACCTTGATGAGCGGCGTCGTGGCGGGCATCACGATGGTCGCGGGAACGCCGTACTTCTGCGCGGCCGCCGCCACGCCCTGGGCATGGTTGCCTGCTGAGGCGGTAATGAGGCCGTGCGAACGCTCCTCGTCACTCATGGTCGAGATCTTGTAGTAGGCACCGCGCACCTTGTAGGAACCCGTGCGCTGCATGTTCTCCGGCTTGAAGAACACGCGGTTGCCGGCGATGGCGCTGAAGTGGGGGCTCTCAATGAGCTTTGTCTCCAACGTCACCTCCTTAACCTTGGTTGCCGCCCTCTCAAATGCGTCTAGCGTAAGCACCCTGTTGTCCTTTCGTTATCAGCCTTATCGCGTGCGCACGGCTTCGAATGCCGGCTCGATAAAGCCGCGGATATCTTGTTCTTGAGTCTCGCTTTTACGTAGCGAGGCGAGAAGAGCCTGGTAGGCTCGGGGGTCCACTTTGCGCAGAAACACGCCAAGCACTGCCTGCTCGGCTTGGGTAAAGGCATATTCGAAGACCATATTGCGCACCACCGCATCAAACATGCGGCCCAGCACCTGCTCGGCGGGTTCCATGAACAGGCCTTTTGCCATGTTGACTGCCTGAGGCACCGCCTCGCCGCAGATGTTGCCCAGCGCGAGGCCCGCAATCGCGCCCACGGGGCCGGCTGCCATGCCCAGGGCGCCCGTGATGGCGCGTGCTCCTGCGACGCCCACTGAGCGACCGGCGG
>USJP01000368.1 GCA_900555105.1 uncultured Coriobacteriaceae bacterium
CGGGCGCGCTGACCTCGAGAATGCCGTCGTGACTCAGGTAGAGGTCCTCAACGTCGACAGGGGTGCCCACCATGGTGATGACGACGTCGGCATCGCGCACGGCAGAGGCGACGTCAGGGGCAAGCTGGGCCCCACGGGCAACGAGGGGGGTGCACTTTTCGGGAGTGCGATTGAATACGCGCAGCTCATGGCCAGCGTCGATGAGGTGGCCCGCCATAGCGGCCCCCATCGTGCCGCAGCCGATGAAAGCTATCGTGCGCTTTGAGGTCATGGATGTCCTTTCACAGTCGAGGCCCCCACAGGCGCCCCGTCGAAACAACGTGTGTTATCGCTTGGATGCCCGCGCGTCCTGCGCACGGTCGGTGCCCCAGAAGGCCAAGGCCACCATTCCGGGACCGACATGGCCGCCGATAGTGGGGTCGAGCGTGAAGCGCTGTATGGAGGGGCAGGCATCGCCCAGCTCGGCGCGTACCATCTCCTCGACCGCTTCGGCCGCCTCGGTATCGTCTGCGTCGACGATGCCGATCATGTGCTCGGCATCACCGCGATAGAACTCCTTGAACTTCTTCACGAGACCCTTGAGCGCCTTCTTGCGGCCGCGCGACACGCCCGTCAGTGTGAGCGAGCCGTCGAGGCCATACGTAAGGTCGGCCTTCATGTCGAGCACAGCGGAGACGGACGCAGCCGCCTTGGGCACGCGGCCGCCGGCGACGAGCCAGTCGAGCGACTCGAGGGTGAAGTAGCCGTGGATGCGGTGCTTGTTGGCCTCAACCCACTCGACGATCTCACGCATCGTCTTGCCCTCGTCGCGCAGCTTGCATGCCGCTTGGCACAGAAGGGCCGCCGTGAGGGAAGGAGCGCAGGAGTCGATGACCGCAAGGTCGAAATCCGGATGCTCGTCCTTCAAAAGGGACGCGGCCTGGCGAGCGTCGTTCACCGAGCTCGAAAGGCCTCCGGTAAGCGAAAGGTACATCGTGGGAACGCCGTCTTCGGCGCAGACGCGAAAGATTTCGACGAACTCGCCCGTAGGGACGGCGCTCGTCAAGACGCGCTCGCCAGCACGCATGCGGTCGTAGAACTCCTTGGCCCCCAGCGACTTGTACTGGTCGTCCCAGTGCTGGCCGTCGGCCATGACGAAGGGGAACTCCACCACGTCGACGCCCATGCGTTCGGCGAGCTCGTCGGTGACAGCGGAGGTGGAGTCGAGGATGATGCGGCAAGCGGGATGGGTCGAGAACGTCTTGAAGTGCGACACAGCTGCCATAGGGCACCTTTCATGAAACAAGGCGGGGCGACCACGCAGGCCGCCCCGCCCGAAACTCGATTGACTTGCCTGTTACTGAGCCATCGCGGGCGCGGGGGCAATCGGCTTCAGGATACCGAAGCCGCCGTCCTTGCGACGGTAGATGACGTTGACGTCGCCCGTGTCCTTGTTGGTGAACACGAAGAAGTCGTGGCCGAGCAGATCGGTCTGGAGCAGGGCCTGGTCAACGGAGAGCTCGGTGAACTCGATGAGCTTCTCGCGCAGAATCTCCTCGGAGTCCTCCTCGGCCGCAGGCTCGGCAGGCTGCTCGATGAGCTCAGCAAGGTCAACCTCGTTGGCAGGCGCAGGAGCAGCGCCACGCTGGCGACGGTCGACGACGCGCGTCTTGTACTTGCGCAGCTGGCGGGAGACGCGGTCGGCCGCAAGGTCGATGGCGGCGTACATGTCCACCGCAGCCTCACTGACACGCACGACGGCACCCTTCACGCGCACGGTAACCTCAACGACCTGGGGAACCGGGTTGGACGGGTTGTGCTCGACGCGCAGAACGGTCTCGGCTTCCATGGGCATATCGAGCACGTTGGTGGCAGCCTGGAGCTTTTCCTCGACGTAAGAACGCATGGCAGCGGTGACTTCGATGCCACGACCGGTGACGGTGATGTTCATACTCGCTCCTATCTCTCGACTTACTGGATAGCCAAAGCATACCCCATCTTTGACAGAATATGTGCGTGACTGCGGCAAATGGTGGCAGATAGAATGCGGCCGTTTTGTCACCAGGGGCGCGATTACTCCTCGCCCTCGCCCTCGCCCTCCTGGGACTCCTCGGCTGCAGCCGCATCGGCAGCCGCCTGCGCGGCCTGGGCGTCGGCATACTGCTGGGCGACGCCGTTGACGACGAGCTGGTTGG
>USJP01000369.1 GCA_900555105.1 uncultured Coriobacteriaceae bacterium
ACGCAAACGCCGACTCGATGCGTCGTGCGCTCGACGTGCTCTGCAGCCTCAAGGCAACCCGTCGCATTGCCTGCTTGGGCGACATGGGCGAGTTGGGCGAGGACTCCGAGGTCATTCATGCCGCCGTGGGAGGGTATGCCGCCGGCAAGGGCGTCGACGTGCTCGTGGCTGTGGGGCCGCTGTCGCGCTCCATGGCCCAGGCGGCCCTGCTCATGGGCATGAGCGAGAACAACGTGGTCGAGGTTGCAGATGCCGCCGGTGCCGCGAACGTTTTGAAGGAACTTGCATGTGAGGGCGACGCGTTGCTCGTCAAGGCCTCGCATTCAACTGGATTGGAAAAGACTGTCGAGGCGGTGACCCAGGCATGGGCATAGCATCTAACTACCCGAGCTACGTAATTTTCGTCGCGATCTTTGTGGCGGCGGCGATTGTGTGCGTTCTCATGCCCGGCTGGATCAAGCTGTTGCGTCGCAACAAGATTGGCCAGCAGATTAGGGCCGATGGTCCGCAGCGCCACCTGCAGAAGCAGGGCACGCCCACCATGGGCGGCGTCGTCATCCTCACTGCCGTCATCGTGGCGACGCTCGTGTTGGCCCCGATGAACGCCCCGCTTGCGCTTGCGATGCTCGCAACCGTCCTCACCGGCCTTCTGGGCTTCGCTGACGACTTCGAGTCAGTGGCCCACAAGCGCTCGCTTGGCCTCACACCTTCCGCCAAGCTTATCGGCCAGGCGCTTATCGTCATCATCTTCACGCTTGCGGCTGTCAACGTGGCCGGCGTGTCGCCGGTCGTGAGCCTCTTCGGCCTGGCCAACATCGACCTGGGCGTTCTTACCACCACGATTGCCGGTGTGCAGGTGCCTTGGCTCTACCTCGTGTTCGTCTACCTGCTTATGGCGGGCTTCTCCAACGCCGTCAACCTCAACGACGGCCTTGACGGTCTGTGCGGTGGCTGCTCGGCAGTGACCCTGGGCGTCATGGGCATGGTGGCGTTTGCCCAGGGCAACCTCGGCCTGTCGGTTTTCGCCTTTGCATGCGTGGGCGCGTGCATCGGCTTTCTGTGGTTCAACTGCTATCCGGCGTCCATCTTCATGGGCGACACCGGCTCTCTCGCCCTGGGCACGGCCTTCGCCGCCATTGCGGTACTTACCAAGAGCGAGGTTGCTTCCATTGTGATCGGCGGCATCTTTATCGTCGAGGTCATGAGCGTCATCATCCAGGTGGCAAGCTTCAAGCTCACCCACAAGCGCGTGTTTCTCATGGCGCCTCTGCACCATCACTTTGAGAAGAAGGGTTGGGCGGAGACGAAAGTCGTCACGAGGTTCTGGATCATCAGCGCCGCATGCGCCGCGCTGGGATTTGCGCTGTACTTCCAGACCATCGGGTAAGGGGATCTTCCCATGTTTGAACCTACAGGCAATATCGTCTTGCTCGGCCTCGGCGCTTCCACCGAGGCCGCTGCACGCTATCTCGCCGCACACAAGCCGAGCCATGTCGACTCGGTCACGCTTGTGGTGCCCTCGCTGGGCGAGGCCCAGAAGGTCAAGGCGCGCGAGCTCGAGGAGATGGGCGTGCGCATTGAGGTTGGCTCCGAGGAGCTGCCCTGTGACTTCGACCTGGGCGTTGTGAGCCCCGGCATTCCTTGCACGGGCGGTTTCTACCGTTCGGGCCTTGCACACTGCGCCGAGCTCATCAGCGAGCCCGAGCTGGCCTGGCGTGTGAGCCCGCAGCATTGGGTGGGCATCACGGGAACGAACGGCAAGACGACAACGACGACGCTTGCCTGCGAGCTTTTGCGCGCCGCTGGCATGGCTGCCCGCACGGTGGGCAACATCGGCCTGCCGCCTATTGCCTGCGTGGAAGACCGCGCTGCCGACGAGGTGTTTGTCGCTGAGCTGTCTAGCTTCCAGCTTGAGAGTTCCAAGCAGTTTGCCCCGCATGTGGGCGTGCTGCTCAATGTCACGCCTGACCATGTGGAGTGGCACGGCAGCCTTGAGGCCTACGCCCAGGCCAAGGAGAAGCTTTTCGCCAACATGGCTGGCGACGCGCCTCGTGTTTACAAGGCGTGGAAGAAGGTCAAGTACACGATTGTTGCTGACTACTACCTGACCCCGACCGCAGTTGCGTTCGCTGATTGCGTGCTTCCGATGGCTATGTCCGTCGAGCGCG
>USJP01000370.1 GCA_900555105.1 uncultured Coriobacteriaceae bacterium
TGTCCTCAACACGGGTAACAAGTCGGAGTCGGGCATGGGGTACTCCACGCTTTACGGCGACACGGTGGGTGCGTACGCTCCCTTGGCCGACGTGTACAAGGGCCGCGTGTATGAGCTTGCCCGCTGGCGCAACGCCTGCAGCCCTTTCGAGGTCATTCCCGAAAACGTGCTGGTCAAGCCCCCTTCGGCCGAGCTGAGCGAGAATCAGACCGACGAAGGGTCCTTCGGTGCCACCTACGAGCAGATTGACCAGGTGCTCACCATGCATGTGGACCGCGGCCTGGACGCGTGCGACGCGGTACAGGCGGGTATGCCGGCCGACGTGGTGGACAAGGTGCTCACGACCTGCGCAAACGCTGAATACAAGCGTCGCCAGGAGCCCATGGGGCCTGTCGTTACCATGCGCTGCTTCGCGGACAGGGGCTGGCCTGTCGTGAACGGCTGGCGCGACCATGCAAGCGAGCGCGATGCCGACGAGCCGGGTCTTGATCGCTGGTGTGATTTTGGGGATGTGGACTGCGACGACCTCGAGGCACGCCCCGATGTGGACGAGGCTCTCGATGCCATGCTCCAGACGGGTGCCGTGCGCAGCAACCAGCTGCCCACCGCAGTGGCCGACGTCACGTTCTCCGCGCTTGCGTCTGGTCAGGCAGGCGAGATGGACGACTGCTTCGGATTCCCTATGTTCTCAAAGAATTAGCAGGTAAAAGCTATACTAGTGAGCATTGACGCCCGTGGCTGGATGTGCCGGCTGCGGGCGTCAGCGTGTAAGCAGGACGATGATGGCCACGATGCATGCCACCACGAAAAGGCCGAGTGCAACACTCGAGGCAATGGTGCGCGCCTTGCGCCTGCGATTTTGTGCGGAGAAAATCTGAAACTTGTCGCGCGGACGCTCTAGATAGCGATCGTAGTCGAGCCTGTTGGAGCGATAGCTGGGCAGGGGATGGGCGGGACGTATGCCCGGCACGGAGTCCGAGACGCCCGGCGTGCTCGTCGCACGGCCGTATGCCTGCTGATATGCCTGCTCATCATGCTCGTCAAGGGCGATTTGGTCTCGGCCTCGCCCGAAGTTCTTGTAATCCAAAGGCGCATCCTTGCTGCATGGGGGCGCCGTCTGCGCCCGGGTTGTGCCTACTATACCGTTTCTTGAGCGGCTTGCAAAACTTAACAATGATAGGCTTAGATTTCCTTATGTGAAGGAACTGAGAAGATAAGACAATCCTGTTTATAGGTTCTCACGGGTGGAATAGAACAGTCAGCAATAAAACCAAGCGGGTCCGAACCCCCGCACAAAAGGAGGCTGTTCATCATGGCTGCTATTCTTCCTTATGGTCGCGTGAACGCTTTGAACAACTGGTTCGACGCCATCAACGATCTCGCTAACTTCGAGCAGCGCTATCCCGAGACTCCCAGCGCCTTCAAGATGGACGTTCAGGAGAATCCCGACGGCTACATCGTTGAGGCCCATGTCCCCGGTGTCGCCCGCGAGGAGATCGACGTTGAACTCAATGCCGGCCGCCTTGTCATCGACATCGACCACAAGGACTCCGAGGACGTTGAGAAGCGCAACTATGTCCTGCGTGAGACCTCCGCGTTCCATGCCACCCGTGGCGTCTACCTCAAGGATGCCGACACCGCCGGTCTGACCGCCGTGCTCAAGGACGGCGTGCTGACCGTGAATGTGCCTAAGCGCCTCCAGAACGCCAACGTCACCAAGGTCACCATCGGGTAGTAGGTTGCGGAACCTCGTCCGCTGCGTTCCCGGGAGACTCACGTACGTCCAGTACGCATCGTCTCCCGGCGCCTTGCGGACGAGAACCCGCTTTTTAGTGGGTTGCGGAACCTCGTTCGCTGAGTGCTTAGATGGCACCAATTTTGTCCTCCCTCTCTTCCTTGTCAGCGCCCCGTCGAGCTTTGCCCGGCGGGGCGCTGGCGTTTCGGGGGTACAATCGCCGAGTTCGCAATATCACTGTGAAAGGAGCGCATGTGTACGAGGCCCTCAACGCTGTGCCGGCCCCGGTTGTGGCCGCCTCGCCGCTCATTGTGATGGTGAGCGGGGGATCAGACTCCACGGCGTTGCTCATGCGCTGTGCGACTGCTCCCGTCGACCTCATGGACGGTCGCGGCCCTCGCGTGCTCGAGCGCGGCAACCT
>USJP01000371.1 GCA_900555105.1 uncultured Coriobacteriaceae bacterium
CGCTGAGCCGCGAAGCCCTGGCGTATGTGCGAGCTGGCGCCGCGCGGGAGCTCGGTTTTCCCATGGACAAGGACGACACCGACTTGGGCCTGGCGCTTTCCTGGCTCGCCGGCCATGCGGTCGAACTCGGGGTGTCTGGCATCGTCGCGACCGGCATCACCGGTGGAAGGGTCGACCACGAGTTGGGTGTTTTTGGTGTTCTTGCACGCATGGAGACACTGCCCATTCGTATCGAGACGCCCGCGAGCACGGTTCACGTCCTGTCCTGTCAAAGCAATCCCCGTGTAAAATTTTGCGCCCAGGACGTGGGTCGCACCCTGAGTGTGGTCGCGCTGCCCGCTCCTGCCTGTCTGAGCGAGTCGGGCATGCGTTGGAATCTTGACCATGCCACCCTCAATACCCTTGATGACCTGGGTATTTCCAATGTCATCGAGCAGGATGGCGCTGTTGTTGAAGTTCACGCGGGCACGGTGTTCGTCATTGTCGAACGTGAGCGCATCCATAAGGAGAGCATCCTTTAATGGCGGTTTTGCGTACGCGACCTCTGGAATATCTGCGACTAGGATATGAAGTTTTGCATCTTTGCCCCGGTGTGTGCTAATCTTCTAAAGTTGCCGATTTAAGCGGGCGGGCAGAGCGTCCCGCAAGCAGTTAGAAGGAGTTTTCGAGATGTCCCAGGTTTGCGAAGTCTGCGGTAAGCACCCGGTGTTCAGCCGCTCCATCAGCCACTCCCACCGCGTCACCAACCGCCAGCACCGTGCCAACGTGCAGTCCCTGTACTGCATCGTTGACGGCGAGCGCAAGAAGGTCAAGGTCTGCACCAAGTGCCTCAAGGCCGGCAAGGTCGTTCGCGGCTAGTCTTCACGCGTAAAGTGTGAGTTGTAAGGCCTCCGTACGGGGGCCTTTTTTGTGTCTCGGTGTATACTTCCTCGAATTGAGTGCAAACGGCTATCAGTGACGGGAGCAAGACTATGGCAGACAAAACGAACGGTGCCCTCATCGTCTCCGATGACGTGCTCGCCGACCTGGTCGGTTATGCCGCCAAGGAATGCTATGGCGTTGTTGGCATGACGTCCCCCGCCCCCACGAGCGTGCAGGAGGGCATCGCCGGGCTTCTGCCCGCGCAGCGCCTGCGCAGGGGCATTGAGATCGACCGCGACGAGAACGGCAAGCTTTCCGTCGCCCTGCACGTCGTGCTCGAGTACGGCGTGAACCTCACCGCTGTCAGCCAGAACCTTGTGGACGCGGTCCAGTATGTCCTTAAGAACATCGCCCAGATCGACGACGCTCATGTGATCGTCCATGTCGACGCGATGAAGGTCCGCGAGGCGTAAAGCCCTGCCAACGTATCTATGGGAGAAGTCTGATGATCGAGCAGACCGTACGCAACAGCTTCATCGTTGCCGCTCGCGCCGTCAAGGAGCGCAGCGAGGAGATCAACAAGCTCAACGTCTTCCCGGTGCCCGACGGTGACACCGGTACGAATATGTCGCTCACCCTGGCCACGGTCGTCTCTGAGATTGAGGCGCTGCCGGCCGACGCCACGATGCCCAAGCTCGCAGCTGCCGTGACGCACGGTTCCCTCATGGGCGCCCGCGGCAACTCCGGCGTCATCACGAGCCAGATTCTTCGCGGTCTGGCCGAGGGCCTGGCCGAGGTCGAGGGTCCCGCCGACGCCGGAGTCGTTGCATCGGCGTTCCGCCGTGCCGTCAAGGTGGCCTTTGCCGCCGTGCGCAAGCCTGTTGAGGGCACCATCCTCACCGTGCTGCGCGACGTTTCCAAGTGTGCCGACATGTGCGAGAAGAAGCACGCGACCCTTGAAGAGACGCTCGACGCCCTGGTGGCTGAGGCTTTCGAGAGCGTCGCGCGCACGCCCGACCTGCTGCCCGTTCTCAAGGAGAACGGCGTCGTCGACTCGGGTGCGTTTGGCTTCGCCATCTTCCTTGAGGCTTTCTGCGCCAACGCGCTCGGCCGCGAGGGCGGGGTCTCCTTGGCCGCTGACAAGGCCATGGCCCAGGCTAACGCCAAGGTTGCCATCGAGCTCAACGATGACTGGGAGGGCTCGGAGTTCCGCTACTGCACCGAGTTCCTCTTCAAGGCCGAGCAGACCTTCGACGAGGA
>USJP01000372.1 GCA_900555105.1 uncultured Coriobacteriaceae bacterium
CGGCATTGTAGAGGAAATCGGCACCGTAAGGACGCTGCGCCGGGGCGCCCATTCGGCCGTTCTGTCCATTGACGCGCGCACCGTGCTCGAGCGAACTCGGCTGGGCGACTCCATCGCCGTGAACGGCGTGTGCCTCACTGTGACGTCGTTTGGCAAGGGGCGTTTCTCTGCAGACGTGATGCCCGAGACGCTCTCCCGCTCCAGCCTGGGGCATCTGCGCCCCGGCAGCCACGTCAACCTCGAGCGCGCCATGGCGGCAGGCGGCAGGTTTGGCGGTCACATCGTGAGCGGCCATATTGACGGCACCGGTCGCGTCGCCTCGCGCGTCGAGGACCAAAACGCCGTGCGCGTGCGCATCTCCTGCGCCCCTTCCATCGTCGCTCTCATCGTCGAGAAGGGCTCCATCGCCATCGACGGTATCAGCCTTACGGTGTCGGGCCTGTTCGATGACGGCTTCGAGGTCTCGGTCATCCCGCACACGGGCGGCCAAACCACGCTGCTCACCAAGCGTCCCGGCGACGTCGTCAACCTTGAGAACGACGTGGTGGGCAAGTATGTGCAGCGTTTGCTTGGCGTTGCCTTGGGGCATGGCGACCCCTCGACGGGACAAGGGGCTCCCGGGGCGCCTGTCGAGCGATTATCCGCTGCCCCGCCCGGAGGCATCACGCTCGACTACCTGGCGGCACACGGCTTTTAGCAGCTGATTTCGCGCTATCCGCTCAAACGAATATCCATTCCCGAACGCGGCAATCCTGCCGTGCTGGCACTACCCATATCTTTTTCGCTTATTTGACCCTTTGAGAAAGGACAAGGACCATGGCAGACATCGAGATGAACACCATTGAAGAGGCAATCGCCGAGCTTCAGATGGGCCACTGCATCATGGTGGTTGACGACCCCGACCGCGAGAACGAGGGCGACCTCATCTGCGCCGCGCAGTATGCTACGCAGGCCAACGTCAACCTCATGGCGAGCCAGGCCAAGGGCCTCATCTGCATGCCGATGAGCGCCGAGATCGCCGCACGCCTGCAGCTTGACCCCATGGTGACCAACAACACCGACAACCACGAGACCGCTTTCACCGTGTCCATCGACCATGTGGACACTACCACGGGCATCAGTGCCGCCGAGCGTGGTTACACTGCCCGCAAGGTTGTGGAGGAGGGCTCGCGTCCCGAGGATTTCCGCAGGCCCGGCCACATGTTCCCGCTTATTGCCCGTCCCGGCGGCGTGCTGCAGCGCAACGGCCACACCGAGGCTACCGTCGACCTGCTGCGCCACGCCGGCATGAAGCAGTGCGGCCTGTGCTGCGAGATCATGCGCGAGGACGGCACGATGATGCGCACCACCGAGCTGGCTGGTCTTGCCAAGAAGCTCGGCGTTGTCTTTGTGAGCATCAAGCAGCTCCAGGACTACTGCCGCGTGCATGACAACCACATGCGCGAGGAGGCCGTGGCCAAGCTCCCCACCGACTACGGCGAGTTCACCATTCACGGCTTCGTGAACGACATTACCGGAGAGGAGCACGTAGCCCTCGTGAAGGGCGAGATCGGTGACGGCCGCGACGTGCTCGTACGCGTGCACTCCGAGTGCCTCACCGGCGACGTCTTCGGTTCCAGGCGTTGCGACTGCGGCGACCAGCTGCACCGTGCCATGGCGCAGATTGAGAAGGAAGGCCGCGGCGTCATCCTCTACATGCGCCAGGAGGGCCGTGGCATCGGCCTCATCAACAAGCTCAAGGCTTATCGCCTGCAGGAGGAGGGCATGGACACCGTTGAGGCCAACGAGGCCCTCGGATTCGCCCCTGACCTGCGCGAATACTGGAGCGGCGCGCAGATTCTGCGCAGCCTGGGCTGCAAGAGCATCCGACTGCTCACCAACAACCCCTCCAAGATCTACGGCCTGGGCGACTTTGGCCTGGAGATTGTTGAGCGCGTACCGATCGAGATCCACGCCCACGAGTGCGACCGCCATTACCTCGAGGTGAAGGCGAGCAAGATGGGCCACATCTTTGAGACGGCACTGTCGGCGTAGCGGCGAGGAACGGCCCCGGGCTTTGTCCCGTGCTCAAACAGTCCTCGCTGGCAGCGGCCAA
>USJP01000373.1 GCA_900555105.1 uncultured Coriobacteriaceae bacterium
TTGGCGTCGGTCACCTGGAAGAAAACGACGGTGTCGATCTTGACGGTGACGTTGTCGCGCGTGATGACGGTCTGCGGCTCGAAGTCGACGACATTCTCCTTGAGAGAGACCTTGGCGGCAACCTTCTCCACGAAGGGAAGCTTCAGGTGCAGGCCGGCCTTCCAGGTAGAACGGTAAGTACCGAGGAACTCGATGATCCACGCGTCGGTCTGCTCCACCATGCGGATGCAACGCGAGATGGCGTAAATCACGATGAGCGCGGCGATGATGACGACCAGGATACCGGTCAGGTCAGTTCCGTAGATCATAGGTAGACCCCTTTCGTAGCTGCGGAGCTTTTTATCGAGCGAACTGCACGTGCGTTAGCTGAGCGGGCTCACGACCAGGACGGTGCTCTCCACTGCCTCGACGCGCGCCTTGCTGCCGGCAGACAGGGCCGAGCCGTCCTTGGTACGAGCGAACCACGAGACATCAGCCAGACGCACGCGGCCCGTGCCGTCCTGAGGAATGCCCTGCACCACGGTGACCGAGCGGCCCACGTACTCGTCGGAGTTCGTGACAGCGTCCTTCTCCTTAGACTCGCTCGACTTCTTCATGAAGGGGCGCAGCGCCGCCAAACCCAGCGCCGAGCACACCACGAAGACGATGACCTGCACGAGCAAGTCAGACACAAAGAAGCTCACGACAAAGGTAATGGCAGCGCCCAGGCAGAACCACAGGCACACGAGCGCAGGCGCCGCGGCCTCGGCCAGACCCAGCGCAACGGTGATGCCGAGCCAGATGATGGGCGACATGAATGCACTCCTTTCTATCTCCCCTTGGTACCTATATATAGATGTGACCAGTATAACCCCACACCGGACAATTTTGAGTAGCATGGGCGAGATAGGCGAGGTGGGGCGCGCTTTTCAAGCGATGTCATCAGAGCACGTCAGGCCCATTGCGCCGAGGCCGAACTTGTCACTCCTTGTGAAAATGCAATCGAGCCGTGGCAGAAGCGCCGCCTTGGGTTCGCTACACTTGACACGTCGGTCACTGTCCACGAAGGGATACATGTATCATGAAGCTCGGCGTCCTGCTTATGAACACCGGTACCGCAGACGAGCCCACCGTTGAGGCAATCGCGCGCTATCTGGGCGAGTTCCTCATGGACCCCGCTATCATCAGCGCGCCGTACTTCATTCGCAAGCCCCTCGTGCAGCACATCTGCAAGACGCGCCCGCAGCACACGGTGGACAACTACCGCGAGTTCTGGACGCCGGAGGGCTCCCCCTTCATGATTGCGAGCAAGGCCCAGGCGACGCACCTGCAGGAGACCCTGCGCCTGCGCGGTGAAGTGGGCGCCCACGTGGTGCTCGCCATGCGCTACGGCAACCCGAGCATCGCTGCGGGGTTGGAGGAACTGCAGCAAGCCGGATGCGACACCGTGGTGCTGCTCCCCTGCTACCCCATGCAGGTAAACGCCTGCGCGGGCACCTGCCTCAAGGAGGCGCGTGCTCAGATTGCTAAGCTGGGCAAACGCGGCTGGAAGCCCCGCGTGGTGGACGTGCCGAGCTTCTACGACCAGCCCGCATGGCGCGAGGCGCTCATCGAGGCCGTGCAGACGGCCTGGACCTACACGCCCGGTTCCAAGTTCCTCGTGAGCTGCCATTCCACGCTGCTGGCCGACATCGAGGCCGGCGACCCGTATCGCGACCAGGTAGAAGCCACGCGCGACTTTCTCGCTGAGGCGCTCGGCATTCCCGAGCAGGACGCCCTCACCTGCTATCAGTCGCGCTTCGACAACCGCAAGTGGCTCCAGCCCCTCACCGAGCCCACTGTGGTGGCCCTGGCCGAGCAGGGCGTGCGCGACATCTGCGTCGTGTGCCCCATCTTCACTGCCGAGAACACCGAGACGGCCATCGAGGTCGACCGCGACCTGCGCGCAACGTTCATGGAGCACGCCGGCGAAGGTCCCCGTTTCACCTACGTGCATGCGCTCAACGACGCCCCCGGCCTCATCGGCGCACTCGCCGACGCCGTGCAAGACGCGCTTGCCGGCCAGGCCCCCGACGTCCTGACCACCGGCCTGGGTGC
>USJP01000374.1 GCA_900555105.1 uncultured Coriobacteriaceae bacterium
CAGGGCGACCGCTTCGCGGTGAGCTACCCCATCTCGCTTAAGGGCCTGTCCATCGGCATGGCCCAGTTCTACGGCTACGTCGCTGGCCAGAACGTCGTGAACATGGCGTAACGCAGCAGGCAAAGAGCACTATTGCAGCGGAACTAAGAGAATTATTCGCAAGACACGCTGAGGCGGGCTTCTAGCGTAGGAAGCCCGCCTCTCCTTGTGAGACAGCCTGCATTACGAAGTAGGCTCGCGGGCAGCGGCCGCCGTCTCAAGCTTCAATTCCCCATCGCAACGGCGCGCCTGCTCTTTCCTGGTGCTCGCCACAATATACGAGATGCCTTGACAGTACTCGACCGCAATGCCAGCAAGTCACGTAGGAAAGACTTTTGGGGGCAAATGCGCTGCGATTATTCGAGAGGGACAAGATCCAAGTTCTTTTGCGCTATGCTTTGCGCATGTAACTGACTCGTTGGCCCACCGTTCGAGCGAGAGGAGTGCGGGATGGCGCAGTTCGACTTGATGAACAAGAACCACTGCGTGCTTTCGTTTGCGTACGATTCAGCGCTGCATGCCGCAACGGCCGTCATCTCGCTCGAAGAAATTGCCTGGGCACCCCCGGCAATTCTCTTCAACGACGGCACGACAAACCTAGCGGCACTCAACACCTGGTGGCGTCATCGCGGGATCCCAGCCTCGCGCCATCAAATCGAGCGTCTGCTGCTTTCGCTCAGTCTCGACTCGACCACAGTGCTTGCCGAAGAGAGCCTAGGGCTCAGCTTGTCGGATCGCTATTGGATTAGACCAACCAACAGTGGGCTTACCTGGGAAGACGTCAATTTTTTTGACAACGACTTCTCCGACGAGCTCGGCATGCTCACACTCGAGACGCCCTCCGCAGGCGCGCACGCCAACCTCATGAGCCCAAACTCCACAGCCGGGGGCAACCTCCAGAAGAAGTGGATCATAGCCGACGGGCAACGCCAGCTCATCAAGGGAGCGACCGGGCTCTTTGGACAGGAGCCCTTCAATGAGGCCGCCGCAACGAGTCTTCATCGACGGCTGCTCGATAAGGCCGATTTTGTGCCCTATACGCTCGTCTTTGATAGGCGCGGCGCATACAGCTCGTGCCCGGAATTCCTCGGACCAAATGAGGAGTTCGTTCCGGCGCACGACCTTGTGCACACGGTGCTCAGCACACGCGGCACCGTGACATACCCCCAGGTTCTTGACGCTTTCGTCGCCACCGGCCTCGATGACGCCCGCGTCAAAGAAGCCCTTGCGAAAATGCTTCTGTGCGACTGCCTCATTGCCAATTACGACCGTCACCTGCGCAATTTCGGCGCCATCCGCAATGTAGAAACTCTCGAGTATACGCGCATGGCACCCATTTTCGACAGTGGCGCATCATTTTGGTGCTGGCAGCGCCACCTTACCTATCCCCAGGACTGGGACTACGTGGCGCCGCCCTTTGGCGAGGGAATGAAACCGTTACGCCAGGTCAAGTTGTTCGATGAATACACTTGGTTCGACGCAAGCCGCCTTACAGGGTGGCCCGACGAGGCGGCCGGCATCCTTTCAAAGAACGACATCATGCCGCAACAGCGCATCGAAACCATCCGCAAGGAGCTGGAAAGGCGCTGCCAAGTCGTGCCTGCAACAGTCGCACGCATCATGCGGGCCACAGGGAGGCACTGAGTCCGCCAGCCGACCCGGCGCCTGTCGGCAAGCTTCAGCCCGATGCGTGCTGTCACGCTCTCGTCGCAGTGAGCTATCCCATCTCGCTCAAGGGCCTGTCCATCGGCATGGCCCAGTTCTACGGCTACGTCGCCGGCCAGAACGTAGTCAACATGGCGTAAAGCAGCAGGTAGAAAGCATTAACACAGCCGGACCGAGCAGGGTGCGCATGCCAGCGCGCCCCGCTCGACCTGGACGAGCACCGCTACGCGGCCCCCTCGATCTGAGCGAGCGCTTCTGCGCGTTCTTCCTCGATGGACTCGATGATCTCGGCCTTGTAGGACTCGCGGTTCTGCGCCTCATCGAGCATGAGCAGGCCGTAGTCGACGCCGACGCCGA
>USJP01000375.1 GCA_900555105.1 uncultured Coriobacteriaceae bacterium
AGATCATGAGCGCACCGTGCTCTTCGGTGAGGCGGCGGATGGCGCCGATGAACTCCTCGGTGCAGGGATGTACGCCGCTCTCGCCCTGGATGGGCTCCATCATGATTGCGCACACGTCCGGACCCATGGCTGCGTCGAGCGCGGCGCAGTCGTTGGCGGGCACGGCGCGGAAGCCCACCGGCAGCGGCTGGAAAGGCTCCTGAAGCCAGTCCTGCGCCGTGGCGGCCAGCGTCTCCATAGTGCGGCCATGGAAGCTGCCCTTGAGCGTGATGACGGTCTGGCACTCCGGACCCTTGTGCTCGATGGCCCAGCGGCGCGCTGCCTTCATCGCACACTCATTGGCTTCGGCGCCGGAGTTGGCGAAAAACGTCTTCCAGCCATACTCCTCCCCTGCCAGGCGGCAGATCTCCTGGGCAACCTCGCCACGGTTCTCGGCATAGAAGTAGTTGGATGTCTGCAGCAGCTTGCCAGCCTGCTCGGCAATGGCGGCCGTCACCACGGGGTCGGCGTGACCCAGCGGGCACACGGCAATGCCGGCGAGAAAGTCGAGGTATTCGGCACCCTCGTCGTCGTAGAGATGGACGCCCTTGCCGCTCACAAAGAGTTTCGAGCGGCCATAGGTGTGCATCACGTAGGTAGCATCGAGTTCGCGGGCCTTGTTCAAAGCTTCGCCCATGGTAGTTCTCCCATCTCAAAAGTGTCATTGAGGCTGGCTGCAGCCGCAATGCGTATGTACCCGCACGCTTTACCGCAGTCAGCCCCATATGCATGCTATTTGTTGACGACGGTCCTCTTCACGCGAGAGAGGATGTCGTGGCGGTGCAGGTCAGCCTCGGTGCGGGCGATCATGGTACCCACGCCGCAGTCGGTGAAAAGCTCGAGCACGAGCGAGTGCTCCACCGTGCCGTTGAGGATGTGGGCGCGCTCAACGCCGCCATCAATCGCATCGAGCACGGCGCGGACCTTCGGGATCATGCCCTTGCTCAGCGTGCCGGAGTCCACAAGCGCCTGGGCGTCTGCGGCGGTAAGGCGGCTGATGAGCGAAGACTTGTCGGAGAAGTCGCGATACAGACCGTCGACGTCGGTGAGGAAGATGATCTTGGAGGCATTGCAGGTCTGGGCCAAGGCGCTGGCAAAGGTATCGGCGTTGACGTTGACCGCCTGACCCTCGGGCCCGATGCCCACACTTGCGATAACGGGGATGTAGCCCTTGTCACACAGCTGGTTGATAAGCTCGGGGTCGACCATCTTGACCGAGCCCACCAGGCCCACCGACGGGTCGGCGATCTCGCAGTGCACCATCGACCCGTCGACGCCCGACAGGCCCACCGCAAGATTGCCGTGGGCGTTGAGCGCCAGAACAAGCTCCTCGTTGACCTTGCCCGACAGGACCATGCTTACCACGCGCATGACCTCGGGCGTCGTCACGCGCAGGCCGTTCTTGAACTCGACGGGCAGGCCCAGCTTCTCCACGAGGGCAGAGATGTCCTTGCCGCCGCCGTGCACGATGACGGGACGGGCGCCCACGAGCTTCATGAGCATGATGTCTTCCATCACCGACGCGCGCAGGGTCTCGTCGACCATGGCCGCGCCGCCGTACTTGATGACGATCGTCTTGCCTGCCAGGGCCTTCACCCAAGGAAGCGCCTGCGTGAGAATGAGCGCATGCTCCTGGGCCACCTCAAGGCTCGAGCGCTGCGCCTCTGTCTTCGTGTCTGACATAGTTCGCTAGCTCCTGTAGTCGGCGTTGATGGAGATGTAGCCGTGCGTGAGGTCGCAGGTCCAGATGGTGGACTGGCACTCGCCGGCACCCAGGTCGCACACGATGTCGACCTGCGGCTGCTCGAAACGGGCCAGGGCCTCGTCCTCGTCGAAGTCGACCACCAGGCCACCGCGACACACCGGGATGCCCAGGATGTCGATGTCGACGTCGTACTGGTCAAACTTGGCGCCCGAACGTCCCAGAGCGGCGGCAATGCGACCCCAGTTTGCGTCATGACCGGCGATGGCGGTCTTCACAAG